>CAZEMD010000063.1:0-9234 GCA_964513225.1 uncultured Candidatus Bathyarchaeia archaeon
TCCGTGAAGAGCGGCAAGGAGTACAGCTACGACTACCTGCTGATAGCCACGGGCGCCCGGCTGGCACCCGAGGTGGTACCCGGTCTGGCGGACGACTACAACACGTTCTACACGATGGACGGCTCGCTTGAGCTCAGGGAGAAGCTGAACACCTTCGACGGAGGCAAGATCGTGGTGATGTCGCCCGAGATGCCCATAGCGTGCCCCGGGGCGCCCAGCAAGTTCACCGTGCTTCTGGACGACTACCTGAGGTACGTGCGGACGGGGGACATCAGGGACAAGACCGAGATCACGTTCCTCTGGCCCATAAACAACGTTGGGCCGCCGGTGTACGACGAGAAGGTGATCAGCGGCTGCGAGGGCAGGGACGTGGACCGCCGGTACAACTTCAAGACCGAGTCGGTGGACCCGGAGGCCAAGACCGTGACCTCGGAGGACGGGGAGACTTTGGACTACGATCTCCTGATATCCATACCGCCCCACAGGGGCGCCAAGGCCATGCTGGACTCCGGGATAAGCGACGACAAGGGGTGGCTGCCCACCAACAAGTACACACTCCAGTACAGCAAGTCGCCTTCGGAGAGCTACGACGAGGTCTACGCAGTCGGAGACGGGGGCCCCATCACCATGAACAAGATGGGCATCAACGCCCACTTCCAGGCGTTGAAGACGGGCCAGAACCTTGTGAACGACTATCACGGCAACGGCGTCAAGTCCATCTACAAGGGCGAGCAGGGATGCCCCATAGTGGAGTCGTCCTACACGCCGTCGACGGACGGCAAGGCGTACATGGTGACGTGGACGTATGGTAACCCGGCCAAGTCGTTCAGCTCGGGTAAGATGGGGTGGCTCATCTACCGGATGTACTACTACATCTACTTCGATCTGACGGCGAAGGCGATAATGTAGGTGATGAATGTGACAGAGGAAACAAGTATCGGAGGAGTAACCCTGGAGCCCCACACAGTCGAGTCCATGGTCGAGCTCATCGACACCTTCGGGCTCATCATGACCTTCCTGAACGACCAGGCCATACAGGACCTGGCGGGCATGATGGCACAGATTCTGAAGCTGGTGAACGGCCTCACCGGGAGCGACATCGTCGACCTCCTTGAGGCGGCGCTCATGGACCCGGAGTTCGACAAGGCCATGATCGACCCGCAGAAGGTCGGCATGTTCGGCATCCTCGGCGCGCTGGGCGACGAGGACACCCAGAGGGGGATAGGCATCCTCCTCGCCTTGGTGAAGGCGTTGGGGAAGGCCTCGACCATATAGCCTAAAGCTTCCATTTTTCTTCCCTTTTATTGTTTACAACAGCCTAATGGGGGAGCTGGTGGTTCAGACCGTAGAATTTAGATTCAACATCATACCTATTATCGGGGGACGAAAGTGGAACACTCTATCATCGTGGAAGGCCTCACAAAGAGGTACGGCGATAAGCTGGCGCTCGACGGCGTCAGCTTCAAGGTTGGACGCGGCGAGGTGTTCGGCTACCTCGGCCCCAACGGCGCGGGTAAGTCCACGACCATAAACATACTCTCGGGGCTCATCGAGCCCACCGGCGGCACGGCCGTCATAGACGGGCACGACTTGAGACGCGAACGCGTGGAGATCAAGAGGAAGATAGGCGTAGTCCCTGAGGCGTCCAACCTTTACGACGAGCTGACTGTGCGGGAGAACCTCGGCTTCGTTTCGAAGCTCTACCATGTCCCGAGGCGGCTCCGGGAGGAACGCATAGCCCGGCTCCTAGACTCCTTCGACCTCGACGAGTACGGGGGCAGGCGCTTCGGCAGGCTCTCCAAGGGCTTGAAGCGGCGGGCCGTCTTGGCCGCCGCGCTTGTCCATGAGCCTGACATACTCTTCCTCGACGAGCCCACCTCCGGGCTCGACGTCGTGAGCGCGAGGACTCTGAGGCACATGATCGAGGCGTTCAAGGAGAGGGAGATCACCGTCTTCCTCACCACCCACTACATAGAGGAGGCCGGCAGCCTCTGCGACCGCATAGCCATACTCGTCTGCGGAAAGATAGTGACGATCGACACGCCGCACGCGCTGGAGGCCGCCGCCCAGGAGATGCCCGTCCTGGATGCCAGGGTGGAGAACGGTGAACGTTTGACGGAGGAGGCTCTGGGCGGGGTGCCGGCGCAGGACATCAGGGTCACAGGTGACCGGGTCAGGATCTACACGCGGGACATACCGGGCGCCATAAGAGCCCTGTCCCGTGTCTCCGAGGAGATGGGGTTCTCCATAATGGAGCTGAACACCGTGAAGCCCAGCCTCGAGGACGCCTTCATTCGGCTCACGGGGCTCTCCGCCGACCTGATGAGGACCGAGAAGGAGGGTAGGCGATGAGCTTCACTGAGGAGTTCGAGGGGGTCGTCGCCATCGTGGAGAAGGACCTGAAGGCGTACTACTTCAAGCCGCCTAACATAAGCTGGGGGATACTTTTCCCGGTGGTGCTGGCGCTGGCGTTCAGCCTCAGGAACCCTGACGGGTTGACGGAGCTTGCCCCCGGCCTCGTCGCTATGGCGGCGCTCTTCGGGACCACGAGCATGGAGGCCATCGTTATAACCTTCGAGAAACGGGTGGGGGCGTTCGAGAGGCTGCTGCTGGCCCCGGTGAGCCACGCCTCCATAATGCTGGGGAAGATACTGGGCGGCGCCGTGTTCGGCCTAGTCATCTCGGCTGTGATGACGGTTCTCACCACAGTCTTCCTCGGAGCCCAGATGACGGACGTCCTCGGGTTCACGGCGGCGCTACTGTTGACGGTCGTCGCCCATTCGGCCCTCGGGGCGCTTGTCGCCGTCAGCGTGAAGGAGGTGTTCGAGGCCCAGACCCTGAGCAACTACTTCCGCTTCCCCATGATATTCCTCTGCGGCGTCTTCATTCCGTTGCAGCGGATGCCCCTCGTCCTACGGTACGTTGCGCGTCTGCTTCCTCTGACGTACTCCGTCGACGCCTTCGGGGCGGTCATGGGAGGAGACGGGGCCGGTCTCCTGCTCGACCTGGTCGTCCTGACCGGCTACTGCTTCGTGCTGGTCGCCTCATCGGTGCGTCTCCTGAGGAGGAACCTATGATCAGAGGAGAAGCCCCCAGCTTGACGGTCGCCCTGGGGGAGCCCTGTCTCCGGTGCATCCTCTTCCTGTCCTCGGACACGGTTTCTGTGGCTTGGTTTCGGTCATTCCATGAGTCTGAGATACTCCTCGCTGGGCATGACGTGGCCGTACATCAGGGGCCAGCCGTGGCTCAGCAGGTGCCTCTTCTGATCCTGCTTGACGGGGCCGTCCATGGACTCGACCAGGTCTGAGAGGATGTAGGTGAAGAATCCCCTGCCCCAGCCGTCCACGATGGTGGCGTTGACGCACCCGTCCGCGTAGAACCCCGCGACCAGGTAGGCGTCGGAGCCTATGGCTTCTCTCAGCTGGGGGTTGGTGAAGGCCGAGTAGCTGTTCTTCACGACTACCTGGTCTCTGGGCTTCACCTCTATTCCCGGCTGGAACTCCGAATATTCCTCGACGTGCTCGGTGACGTAGAACGTCGCCCGGGGGTTCTCACGGTAGAGCCTGTTGATGTTGCTGGGCAGGTTTTCCTCCGTCCAGGGGACCGGCTTGACCCAGATGACCCTGCCCCCATGGCCCGGTGCAGTTCAGCGAACTCGTTCAGCCTCGGGATCGTTTCCCTTACCCTGCTGAAGCGTATGTTCCATTCTGGGCGCTCGTACTCTCTGCCGCAGCATCCCTTCACCGGGTCAATGACCACGAGGGGGTGAGGCTCCGCTCCTACCTTGATCATATCGGTTAGTCGGTTCAAGTCAGAGCTTAAATCCTTTCGGCGTTCATCGTGGGGTGGCTGCGATGCTCACCGTGGATGTCGGTGAATCAGCGACAGCCGTTGTTTAACGTTTTAAAACACTTATTATATGAGTTAAAATAGGAAATCTTGTTCTGGTTTTATGTAATTTCATTATGACTTTAATTATTGTCAGATGCGAGATAAAAAATTGGATTTAAAAACAATAGCGGGCAGTGATCTACACATCAATTGTTTTTTTATAAATTTAAGTCAATGATTATCCTTGGAAAGTGAAGTTTTCCTGTGATCAAGTTTATCTTTGAGGGTTTTATAACCGCTTATTATCACTATCAGTAAGCTTGGCAAGGCCAAGTAACCTAACGGCTTGTACACCGTGATGGATACGGCTACCTCTTTTGGTGTGTCCCTTTTTATGGCTCTGATCTTGTTGTTTAATACCACGTGCACCTTCCCGAACCAGTTTGTGTTTACCTCGATATACTCCCAGAAATTCTCTGAAATCTTCACATGATATCTTTCATCGATCTCGCCGTATTCCTCGGATTGAAAGTGGTGAAAGTTCTCATCATCCATGATGAGCACCTCAAGAACGCCCCTGGCGTTATCAGATAGGTTTTCTGTTCTGACGCCAGCCCCTACTTCAAGGTTCTGTCCGGGATAGACCCGGATCGTGTAGTCTACATAGTCGCGTGGGGGCACCGTCACTCTCTCGTTGGCTATCTCAGTCGAGCCAACATTGGATAACAATAGGAGGAACAGCCCCAGGAACAAAGCGTGTCTGAGATTGATTATTCTATGTGCTCCGGGCGGCCCTGTTTGTTTTTTATTGGCAGTCTCTTTTCCCATCAACAGCAGGTGTCTCCTCCCACCACTTGGCTGGTGTCCGGGTCAACCCAGACTTCGAGGTAGCGTCCAGGTCTCCCAAAACGTACTGCGATATAATCGCAGGCTTCGGGCATCCGGGGATACATTATACCTCGGTAGTGGTGCCAGTAATAATTAGGAATCCCGTGTTCAAGTGAATACTCCAGATATTTCCCAGCCTCAATCTCATTCAGAGATAGAAACGCCTTGGCAGAATACACAGCCCTGCTGAGGTTTTCCTCAAAGCTACCGTAACTAAAAAACTGTGGGGCTTCCTCACCCTTCAATGTTACATGTGCGGCCAGGACCTCGGGGTCTGATTCAAGGCAGAATGTAAGAACCCCGTTCCTCGGGGTTTTCAGGTAGTTAAAGAAGTAATAGGAGTCGGTGACGTTCACCAGTATCTCTGAATCCTTACCTAGATATTTGCCAAACCCCCACTCAGGAGAATCTCCTAGGATCACCGTAAAGTTAACTGGCTTTGAGGAATTATAACCGAACAAGATGACCTGTCTTTTTTTAACAGACGTATATAGGCGTGGCGAATGAATGGTTAATGAGTTTACTTTACCCACTCGAAAACTGTATGGAAGCTCATGGGTTCCATGACCTGCAACCGTCGCTGTGCTCACAGGGTCTATGACGCCCTCGGGGGTTACGCCTGTGGCATATACTTCGTGGGTTACATGTAACGGTCGGTCTTTGGAGTAGGATACTACAACTGTAATTACAGTGACCAACAAGAGTAAGGCTAATAGATAGTATGTTGCTTTATCGAGTTTCATCAACCATCAACTTAACGTTATAGTTATGTTATTTTTGAAGTCAATATAAAACTAGGTTTTAGAACACCTGTTCAAATGCGTAGGATGATATACACGGTATCTTCATTTTAAACTGAAACAGATGGAGGAGGATTGTTCATGAATGGAGTTAGACGAATCCCGAGACCCTCGAAGAGGGGCATGATCACCGCCGCGGCGCTCGTCGCGCTGCTCTTCTCGGCGTACATGGTGGGAAGCAAGTACATACCCGGTGGCGGCCCCATGACCCCTTCAGGGCTCAGCTACCAGCGTTCATCCGGAGGCGAGGCAGCAAGGCTCACGTCGGGCGCGAGCGACGCCGTCGCGGCCGCGGCTGCCGCCGAGGCGGCTTCCGTGGCGGCGGACTCCGCTAAGGCCGCGTCCGCGAGCCCGTTGAACGTCTGGTTCGACGTCGTCACTACCGGCGATGAGGGCGAGTACGAGGTGGAGGTCGCCGAGCTTTACGCGGAGAGGCTGGTGGTCTTCACGGCGCGGCTGGAGCTGGAGGTCGAGGACGTGGAGGCGACGGTCGACGCGGTGAGGCTGCTGGCCGAGAGCCACGGCGGCTTCGTGTCCACCGTGAACACGAGGAACGAGAGGGGCTCCATCACCATCCGCGTCCCCCAGAGAAGTTTCCACGACGCCGTCGAGGAGATCGAGGGGCTAGGCGAGGTGCAGAGCCGTAACCTGCAGGGCGAGGACGTCACCGAGGAGTACGTGGACCTCCAGGCCGAGCTCACCAACATGGAGAGGCAGGAGCAGAGGCTCCTCGACATAATGGAGATGGGCTCCACCGTGGAGTCTGTGCTCAAGGTGGAGCGGGAGCTTGAGCGGGTCAGGGGCCGCATCGAGAGCCTCCAGGGCAGGATCAACTACCTGGACAGCAGGGTCGAGCTCGCCACCATTACCGTGAACCTGAACCTTGAGCCCGAGGAGGAGCCTGAGCCCCATCTGGCTTGGTTCCCGGAGGTGGACTGGGGCGAGCCGGTGAGGGCGGGGCTATCCGTCCTCTTCACCGTGACTCAGGGCATGATCACCATGGTGATAGTGCTCGGGCCGTTCGCCGCCGTCGGCTACGGCGGGTTCAGGGCGTACAGGTACTTCAGGGGCACCAAGGCGACGGAAGCCGAGGCAGCCGCCTAGGCCCGAGGGCGAGGCGCGAGGCGACTCTAGCCTCTTTTTTTTACGGCTGGAAACCGATGTCCATGTACACGAGGAGCCTTCAGCGCCTCATCTTCACGTAACGCCGACCCGATGATCAGTTTCTGATCAGGTTTTTACGGATCATATATTGGCGCTGATCACCCCTGATCATGTATAAGAGCAGGTATGCAGCGAGACAATGACACCCCGAGCCCGTCCTGGAGACGGGGGCTGGTCACCGATCTGGTTATCCACCTCGTGCTTGAGGTCACCGTCGTCAGCGGCATCGACCACCTGATACGGAACACGGCGGCTAGCCTCGTCATCGGCATACTGCTCGTGGAAGGCGCCCAACATCTAATGAGACGGAGGCAGGTGACCCGGCTCAACGCTTGTTGAGCTCTTCCCCGCATAGCCCAACGAAGCCTCTGATCCCGTCGAGGAGGACGCTCCTCGCCTCGTCATCGAGCCCTTCGAATGCCCCCTGTTTGAGCCCGTCGATGCCGAGGGTGCCCACCACCTTTATCCCCCGTTCATTAAGCGTTTCCTCTAGGTCGGTCAGGGTGGTCCCGATCTTGTTTTCGTAGGTACAGAAAAGCGCCGCCTCCTCGGCCTCCGCGTCCCTCACGAATCTTCTGATCATGGACTTGGGCTTCTGGAACCCCGTGGGGGTACCGACGACGACCAGCCTGCATGCGGAGGCCCTGCTCAGCGCGGCGGCGTAGAGCGCCTTCTCCCTGTCCCTTTCCTCCTTGGTTCCCTGGCCCTTCTTCTCCATCAGGTTCACGGGGAGGGCGTCGCAGCCCAGCTCCTCAGCTATATGCTCGGCGACGGCCTTCGTGTTACCAGATTTGGAGTAGTAGACGACGATAGACGCCATGCCTATAGATAGCCGTCACGGGATTTATCGCTGCTGCATAGCTACAGACTTGACTGAGTTAATATGCCGATTATTCAACTCACGATTCATGTTGGATATCAAGAGTCGAAGTTATTGAACAAGCAACGTCTTCATACGCTCCTGATGGCCTCAAGTAGAGCTAGAACCCCGGCTCTCTCCGCCCTCTCCTTCAGATATCGCCAATCCAGCTCGACGTCGTCCCTCTCAAGGACGCTCTTTATGTCCTGCTCATCGACCACCCCGCGGTCCGGCCTCGCCAGCTTCGATACTATGAAATCCTCGGGGGACACCACCCACACATCCACGCCGGCGACGCCGAATTTTCTCCGCCTCTCCAGGGTGTCTCGATCCCATTCGATCCCGTCGGGTCTGGTCCATACCTCGACCTCGTAGCCCGTGACCCTGTCGTGGAAGAGGCAGACGGGGTTCTCGTAGGAGCCGAGGTAGACCGAGTAGCCCTGTTTCTCCGCTTCCCCGCAGAAAGCTTGGAAAACTTCCTCGTTCGGCATGGCCGCTGCCACGTCGATGTCCAAGGTCACCCTCACCCTCCCGTAGTGAGGCAGGGCATAACCGCCGATGAGCATGTAGTCCATTTCTTCCTCGTCGAGGAGAGACACTATCCGTCTAATCGTCTCCTCAAGCCCTGACAAGGTTGTTCAGCTCCAGGAAGGCTGCGTAGGGTTTTTTGCCCCGCTCCATAAGCCTGTTGACGTACTCGGCGTCCCTCTTGGCCTTCATGAGATCGTTTCTGTTGCCCCTCAGGGGCTTGATCATGAGCTTGTTGTAGGTCTCTAGGTAGTCTTCGCCCAGCGTGGTGGCTGTGATGACCTGCCTCGGCCTCCCCCTTCTGCTGGTTTCTTCTGGCTCTACGTCCACGAGGCCCGCGGCGTTCATCCTCTTGATAGTGGAGACTACGGTCTGGGTCCGTTTCCTTATGATCTTAGAGAGCTCTCTAACTCCTGAGGGGTGTTTCTTCACCGTGTACAGTATCTGCATCTCGACCTCAAGGGACATTTTGTTTCCCATCCGGAAACATATCTATACTATTGGGGCTCGGCGATTCATATAAACATTATCGTTTGAGACCATATTTCCGATGGTAGGCAGGAAACGCTTCAGCGACGTGGCCCTCATCTAGGATTAATTCTACGCTTCTCTGGTGACGGCGGCCCCTCCTCACTTGAGGCCTGCCTCTGCACATCAATAAAAAAGAGGGTCGTCATGGCTCCGGTATCGCCAGGTCCTTCGCGCCCTGCTCCGAGAGCCTGCCCTCCGGGTAGTGCTTCTCCACCAGGCCCCTGATGATCTCGGCGTACTTCACCTTCTCCCTGGCCAGGAACGACAGCTTCCCCGGGTCCACCCACGGCTTGTACGCCACCCCCGACGAGACCTCCGGCTCCAGCTTGTAGTAGCAGGGGCTGGCTATCCTGGTGATCTCGGGGGTCTCCCAGAACCTGTTCCCGCCGCCGAAGGACTCGAAGTAGTAGACATAGATGTCCATTGGTATCTCGGTGACCTGCCTGATGGAGGCCAGCATGGGCAGCGTCAGGTCCCCCACCGGGTTGAAGGTGTCCGCCCCGATGAGCTCCATCACCTTGGCGCCGCCAGGGTTCCCGTGGCCCGTCCACACCGAGACCTTGACCTTGATGTCCCGGGGCAGCTCCCCAGCCTTCTTGAGCTGGGTGATTATCCACATGAGGCCCTCGTCGG
>CAZEMD010000064.1:0-9209 GCA_964513225.1 uncultured Candidatus Bathyarchaeia archaeon
ATATATTGAAAAAAGAGATAGTAACCGAATACGCATCTGCGTCATATGAATTTTTAACTAACTCTGCGAGCGCAATAGAAGGTTTCGCAACCAGACGTTCTCCTAATTCGAGAAGAAGATGACTATCAACTTCGAAATGAAGTGTTTCTGTTTGACTATTTCTATCCTGAGACATGGAGATAATCACTTCATTTAACATACTATTGACAAATTAAGTATTTGATTATTCTAACCTTTTCGGAGAACTAAATATAAAATGTTTCTTTTATTTCTATAAAGAATGAAAGTGGCCGGGGGAATCATCCGCCTACGAAAACAATGTCTTCTGAATTCTTAAGTAGTCAAGTAAATTCAAACCTAATCAAGGATAATGCATCTTAACATACATTCATAATTTCACTTGGAGTAGTTAGGTTTAAAGAGTCCTCGAGGGTTACCTGTCTCGGTTCACGTGAGCGACGTCGAACGATTCCACGACCTCATGTTCGAGGTGAGCAACGAGGACCGCGTCAACATACTCAGGGAGCTGAGGAGGGAGCGCTCCACGTACAGCGACCTGTCAAGGAAGCTGGACATAACCACCCAAGAGGTGAGCCGCCACCTCTCAAGGCTCACGGAGAACGGCCTGACGAGGAGGACCGACGGCCTCCTAGAGCTCACGCCCTACGGGGGGCTCGTGCTCAGGCAGCTCAACGCCGTCGAGTTCACGTCGAAGCACCGGGAATACTTAATCGACCACGTTCTGAACGGCCTGCCGGACAGGTTCGTCTCCAGGATGGGGGAGCTCAGGGGCTGCACCCTAAACCTCGACGTCATGGTCTCCATTCACAGGGTCCAGAAGATACTGAAGGAGGCCGAAGAGTACGTCTGGGACCTCAACCTCCCCTACATCGCGAGCGCCTTCCCCTACATAAAGGGCATCTTCGAGAGAGAGGTCGAGGGAAGGTTCCTCCACGGCCAAGAGATAGAGCTCCCGGAGGAGATGAGGGGCGAGAGGGAGCGCGTGTTCAGCGACGGCGAGATCAGAGACCTCAAAGCCGCTGGGCTCTACAAGGAGAGGCTCATCGAGGCCGGACTCATAATCTACATGTCCGAGAAGGAGCTCGCCCTCCTATGCTTCCCCGACTCCGACGGGAGGTTCGACTACATGGGCTTCACCTCGACAGATCGAGAGGCGTTGAAGTGGTGCAAAGACGTGTTCCTCCACTACTGGGATCAGGGAAAAGAAGTCAAGTAAAGCCCCCATGCTCGCCTGACTGAAAGTAGCTCTTATCTCTAGGCTTTACCCTGATCAATGTATGAGCCTCAACTCCCAGGTAGCCACCATACTCTACGAGATCAGCGAGATACTCACCATAAAGGGGGACAGGTTCAGGAGCCGAGCCTACAGCATGGCCTCCCAGAGGATTACGGCCCTCACCGAGGACATCAGGAACGTGGCAGAGCGAGGAGAGCTTGAGCAGATACCGGGCGTGGGAAAAAGCATAGCCATGACCATCGAGGAATTCCTTGACGCAGGCGAGTCCACGGTTCTTCAGGAGCTCAGGGAGAGCCTCCCCCAGGGCGTCCCCGAGATGATCACGCTGGAGGGGGTGGGCCCCAAGATCGCCATGAGGCTCCACCGGGAGCTGGGCGTCGTGGGCATCAAGAGCCTCGAGGAGGCCGCGAGGCAGCACAGGATCAGGGAGCTCAAGGGCTTCGGCCCCAAGAAGGAGGAGAACATCCTCAAGGCCATAGAGGAGCGCAGGAGCCGCAGCACCAGGTTCCTGCTGGGCGAGGTGCTCCCCGTGATACAGGGGATTCTCACATACATGAGGGACTGCGAGGCCGTCCGGCGGGTCGAGATCGCCGGCTCGGCTCGGAGACGCAAGGAGACCGTCGGCGACCTGGACGTGCTGGTCTCGTCCACGGAGCCAGAGAAGGTGACCCCTCACTTCGTGTCCATGCCGCCCATCGAGAGGGTGCTGGCGCAGGGCCCCACCAAGAGCACCGTTGTGCTGGACAGCATGCTTCAGGTGGACCTCAGGGTGATACCGCCCGGGAGCTACGGCGCCGCCCTTCAGTATTTCACCGGCAGCAAGGAGCACAACGTGAAGCTGCGCACCATGGGCGTCAAGGCGGGGTTCAAGCTCAACGAGTACGGGCTGTTCAGGCGGGACAACGACGAGCTCGTCGCCGCCGAGGACGAGGCCCGGATCTACGAGGCCCTGGGGATACGGTGGATTCCCCCGGAGCTCCGGGAGAACACCGGCGAGATAGAGGCCGCCATGGAGGACAGGCTCCCGAACCTCGTGACCCTCGACGACGTGAGGGGCGACCTCCACGCGCACACGGAATGGAGCGACGGCCACGCTTCCATAGAGGAGATGGCGGCCAAGGCCGCGGAGATGGGCCTCGAATACATCGCCGTCACGGACCACACCAAGTCGCTGGGAATCGCCAACGGCCTCGACGAGGAACGGCTCATGAAGCAGATGGACGAGGTGAGGCGTGTGGACGAGGAGCACCCGGAGATACGAGTGCTGGCAGGCACGGAGTGCGACATCCGCCGGGACGGGAGGCTGGACATCTCGGACGACGTGCTCGCGGAGCTTGACTGGGTGGTGGCCGCCGTCCACAGCGGCTTCAAGATGGAGGAGCAGGCCATGACGAGCAGGGTCATCGAGGCCATACGGAACGAGCACGTGGATACCTTGGCCCACCCCACGGGGCGGCTGATACAGCGGCGCAGCCCCTACGCGCTGGACCTTGACGCGGTTTTCGAGGCCGCCGCCGAGCGGGGCGTCATGATGGAGATAAACTGCTACCCCGAGAGGCTGGACCTGAGCGATGTCGACAGCAGGCGGGCTAAGGAACACGGCGTCAGGATGACGCTGGGGACAGACGCGCACACACCCTCCGAGCTGGAGTTCCTGCCCCTGGGGGTGGCCGTGGCCAGACGAGGCTGGCTGGAGGCCGCCGACGTCGCGAACACGCTGAGCGTAGATGAGCTTCTCAAGGCGTGAGTTGTTAGAGTTGGATGAGGTTCGCGCCCCACGTTAGGCCGCCTCCGAACCCGACGGTTACCACCAGGTCGCCTCTCTCGATCTTGCCCTGCTGCACCGCCTCGTGGAGGGCCACGGGTATGCTGGCCCCGGCCATGTTGCCGTACTTGTGGAGGTTCGTGTACGCGCGCTCCATGGGGAGTCCCAGCTTCTCCATGCCCACCTTTATGATGTTGATGTTGGCCTGGTGGGGTATGATCATGTCCACGTCGTCCAATGCGTAGCCGTACCTATCCAGTACGCCCCTGACGGCCTGGGGGAACGCATCTATGGCGAAGTTCCAGACCGCCCTGCCGTCCATGTGGAAGTAATGCTGGGCCTCGTCGATGAGCTCGTGGGTCATGGGTTTCCTGGTTCCCCCGGCGGGTATCTCTATGACGGAGGCGCCGCCGCCGTCGGCCCTGAGCCAGCTGCCTATGACGCCGCCTTCCTCGGCTTTCTGGAGAACCGCCGCCCCGGCGCCGTCCCCGAAGTAGACGCACGTGGTCCTGTCCCTCCAGTTGAGTATCCTGCTGTACAGCTCGGCGGCGGCCACCAGCACGTTGTCGATGTGGGGGTCCGCCGCGTACCGGGCGCCCACGTCGAGGGCGTGGATGAAGCCGCTGCACACCGCCATCACGTCGAAGGCGCCGGCGTTCACGGCGCCCAGCTTGTGCTGGACTATGGCCGCCGTGCTGCTCATGTGCACGTCGGGGCTGCTCGTCGCGAGAACTATGAGGTTCAGGTCCTCGGGCTCGACGCCCGCCTCCCTCAGCGCGGGGGTCGCCGCCTTGACGGCGAGGTCGCTGGTGCAGTCGTCCTCGTCCGCGATCCTCCGCTCCCTGATGCCAGTCTTCGTGGTTATCCACTCGTCGCTGGTCTCCACCATCTGAGCCCAGTCGTCGTTGGTCATCACCTTCTGCGGCACGTAGCTGCCCAAACCCTTGATCCCTGCCCTCATGGCCCCTCACATCCCTCCTTGAAGCCCATGTCAAACGCTTTCAGGTTTACCTCGACGGTTCTGCTGGGCACCTTCTCGGCGATTATGCGTCGAAGCGTGTCCAAGCCGATGGGTATCCTGGTCTTGGCCGCCGTGAACCCTATCATCAGGCTGTTAAGGACCCTCATGTTGCCCAGCTTCTCGGTCAGGGCGCGGCCGTCCAGCCATATGCTCCTGGCCCCGCGTTCATCAAAGACCCTCTTCTGCTCCTCGATGCCGGGGTACCTCAACATCCCGTTCTTGACGGTCACCGGGTAGACCGGGTTGCTGTTCACTATGGCCACGCCGCCGCGTTTGAGCATGTGCGCCCACCGGGACGCCTCCAGGGGCTCGAAGCCCAGGACGACGTCGGCCGTCCCCGAGTGGAGGATGGCGCTGCTCACCTCGTCCCCTATCTTTATCTGGCTGTGGACGCTGCCGCCCCGCTGGGCAAGCCCCGTCGCGTCGCTGCTCCTGATCCTGAGGCCCTCGGCGAGGGCCGCCTCGGCTATCATGGTTCCCGCGGAGACCACTCCTTGGCCTCCTATCCCTGTTATGATTATGTTGAAAGTCATCACTTTTTCACCTCTATCGCTTCTGACGGACACACCTGGGCGCACACCCCGCATCCGATGCATGTTTCATGGTTAATGGTTACCTTCCCGTCAGCCAGGTCAAGCGCGGGGCATCCTACGCTGTTGACACAGTATAGGCAACCCGTACACCTGTCCGGGTCTACCTCGTATCTCGTGAAGCTAAGCCGCTCCCCCGCCCGTTTCCTCAGCCTGTGATCCTGGACGGGGCAGACCTGGCGGCTGATCACCACCGCCGGAGCCTTGTAGTTCATGGTCGCCACCAGCGCGTTTATGGTCTCTTCCACGTTGTAGGGCGAGACCACCTGGACGTGCTCGACGCCGCAGGCTCTGACAAGCTTCTCGATGCTCACCCTGGGGGCGGGTTTGCCGGTGGCGTTCAGGCCCGTGTTCGGGTTGGGCTGGTGCCCCGTCATCCCAGTCCAGCCGTTGTCCAGTATCATGACGGTTATGTCGGCCGTGTTGTGAACCGCGTTCACCAGGGGCTGGACGCCGTTGTGGAAGAAGGTGCTGTCCCCGATGACCGCTACTATGGGGCCGTCCACGCCGGCGTGGCGGAGCCCCGAGGCCATGCTTATGCTCGCGCCCATGCAGACACACGTGTCGATGGCGCTCAGAGGGGGGTTGGTGCCCTGGTTGTAGCAGCCCCTGTCACCCGTGACGGCCCCTCTGCCGCCCACGCGCCTCATGGCCTGCTTCAGCGCGTAGTAGCTAGCCGCGTGGGGGCAGCCGGCGCACAGGTTAGGGATACGCCTGACCAAGTCGGGCGTCTCGTACTCAACCTCCTCTAGGCTCGGGTCGTCTATGTTCAAGACGCGGGTCACGCCTACGCCGACGCGGTCGGGCGTCAGCTCATGCTCCCTCGGGATGTAGCCGTCGAGCCTGCCGTGTATGCTAGTCTCGACCCCTAGCTGGTGGGCGATGCTGTTAACCTCGTTCTCTATGATGGGCTCTATCTCCTCCACCACCAGAACCTCGCGGTGGGCTCTGAGGAACGCGGCGATCATCTGCTTAGGCAGCGGGTTCGTGAAAGTCAGCTTGAGCACCGACACCCTGTCGCGTAGTCCCAGCACGTTCAAAGCCTCTATTGCGTGCTCGTATGTGATTCCCGACGCGATCACCCCCATCTTGGCGGAGTCCGCCGCCTCTACACGGTTCTCTGGGTAGTTTTCGCTCAGGGCCGCCGCCTTGTCCATCTGACCGTTCAGCCACTCGACCCGTCTCCGGGCGTTGGGCGCTATCATGACGTAACGTGAGTCATCCTTGACGAAGGACGGCGGAGTATCCGGCTGGCTTATCTCGCCTAGGGTGGCGTCGCTCTTGGCGTGGCAGATCCTGTCCGTTACCCTGAACAGCACGGGGAGCTGCAGTTCCTCGCTGACCTTGAACGCGTCCGAAACCATGTCCTTCGCCTCCTGGACGTTGGTGGGCTCGATGCAAGGTATCTTGGCGAGCCGGGCGTAGTAGCGGGTGTCCTCCGCGTTCTGGCTGCTGAATGGGTGGATGTCGTCGGCGGTGACCACGACCAGGCCGCCGTTGACCCCCGTATACGCGGAGACGAGGAGGGCGTCGCTTAGCACGTTGACGCCGAGGTGCTTGGTGGTCACGAGGGCGCGGACTCCAGCGAGGGCCGCGCCGTAGGCTACCTCGTAGGCCACCTTCTCGTTGGTGCTCCACTCCACGTGTAGGCCGTGTCTGTCCGCCTCGCCGGCTAGACATGTCAGTATCTCGCTGCTCGGTGTGCCGGGGTATCCCGCGACTACCTTTACCCCCGCCTCCAGGGCTCCTCTCGCTATTGCGTGGTTGCCCATCAAGAGAATGGGGTGCCTCAGTTTCTGGGTGTCCAAATCAAATGCTCCCGAATATCTTTCGATGGTCCCCGTCTCCATATATAAGCGCTACGACAATAGGCGTAAACATAATCGACATAAGACGTAGAGATTCTTGCGTGGTGGCGCAGAAAACGGGGTCAGTCTTTACCGATAATCGATATGACCTTCTCCACCCAACCGAATATCCAGTCCCTGCTGGTCTTCCAGGTTACCGCCACACAGAACACGAGGCTGCCGACGACCATCAGCCCGGACGCGACGAAGGTACCAAGGCTGCTCTCAAGGCCACCGTACACAAGGCCTCCCACCACGGCGCCCACGCTGTACAGCGTGGACTTGCCTACCACCTCGATGGCGAGGAGCCTTCTGAAAGGCAGCTTCCGGGAGCCCGCCAGTATCACTATCGGGGTGTCAGGCAGCGGCGTCAACGCCACGAGGAGGACGGCCCACAGCCCATACCTTTTGATCCATTCCGCGATCTTGTCTTCTGCCACGGTCATGGCCTGCATGGACTCGGCAACTCCCCACCCCAGAAAGTAGGTGGTCACCTCGCCGACGGCCGCACCGGTGCCCGCCGCCGACCCCAGAACAATTGGATGATACACCGACGCCAGCGGAAGGAACAAGGGTACGAACATGTCACGGGCCACGACGGTGAGGTGGCTCAGCATCGCCGCCACGAAGACCCCCAGGAGACCTAGGCGGCCCAGGGCCTCGCCCTGCACCATGAGTCTCCATAGGAGCACCCCAGAGATCAAGGCGACTGCGACGACGCCTATGATGCTCGCCCAGCCACGCTTGTTCATCGTCTCCCCCGTTGACGTGAATGAGTGCGGAACATCAATAAAAGGGGTTAGACGAGTGGCGCCACGTGCTCCATGAAATATCCGACGCTCTCAGGCTCCGAGCCATATGGGAACACTATTACGAAGTGGTCGACTCCGAGGTCGACGTAACTCCTGATGAACTCGGCGGCTTTCTCCGGTGTCTTGTGCTCCCATTCCCTCGCGCCGGCGTACTTCGTGTACGGGGCCGCCGTGCCGGACTCGACGCCCTCAAGCGCGATGTAAAGCCCCGCCGACTTCCTGATGGAGTCGTAGTCTCGCCCTACCTCGTCGCAGTGCCTAGCGAGCACGCCCAGCCTCTCCTCGTAGGTGTCCAGGGGCGTGTTCCACGCGAAGTTCACGGCGTCTGCGTGCTTCGCAGATACCTTTAGTAGGTTCGTCCCCATGCCCCCGATGAGGACCGGCAACGGGCTCTGAACCGGTTTGGGCATGGAGACGCAGTCGTTGACGCTGTAGTACCTGCCCTGGTAGTCGGCCTTGGGCTCCGTCCAAAGCTTCCTGGCGATGATTATCGCCTCCTCCAGCTGCCTCACACGTTTCCCGGGGCGCGGGAAAGGAATGTCGTACGCCTCGTACTCCACCTCCTTCCAGCCGGCTCCTATGCCGAAGTATACCCTACCGCCGCTTATGTGGTCTAGGCTCGCCGCCATCTTAGCGTGTAGCACGGGGTTCATGTAGCTCTGGGACGCCACCATGGCGCCCACCCTCAACCTCTCGGTTGTGACGGCGACCGCGGTGAGCACCGTCCAGGCCTCCAGACAGTTGACGTCAACCGCCTCTGGGCGGATGAGGAAATGGTCCGAAGACCAGAGGCTCTCGAAGCCGGCAGCCTCGGCCGCCAACGCAGTCTCCCTTATCATCTCCCAGGTGTACCCGAACTGGGGCTCGATCTGCACTCCATAGTCTATCATAACATCACGTATGAAACTGGATCGGCTGATAATAAGTGATTAAAGGAAAGGTTAGAGGGGTTTACAGAGGATCTCGTGGAGCTTCATGTCCCTGACTCTGCCCGACTCGGCGGCGGTCAACACCATGGCGGTGTCGGCTCCGGAGTGGCTCCCGGCGACGCTCACCACCTTCTCCCCAGAAGGCACGGCGTTGCTGTCCACCGCCATCATGGCTATCTCGGCGCAGACCTTGACGCCTTGGCTGAACAGCCGCAGCGTGTTGGCGACCACCACGTTGGTGGGCGGCAGTATGTAGGGCAGCCGCGCGTCCAGCTGCCCGGTCTTGGTGGGCCTCTGGCGGCTCATGCCCACGTCCACGGTGCCCGTGAGCACGTCGGTGCAGGTTACCACATCGACGCCCTGCTTCAGCAGCCTCTCCCTGAGATCGTCTGGGAAGAGCTGGACGCCGGGCTCACGGTATCCCGTCTGGTGGGTCACGACCACGAGCCTCAGCCCGCTCCCCTTGAACAATTCAGCCGCCTTCTCGGCGGTGTAGCCAGTCGTGCTCGACACGAGGACGGTGCCGATGCCCCTTTCCTCGGCGGCCTGCAAGGCGATCCTCAGGGTCTCCTCGGTGTGCTCCTTCCCCCGTGCATCGAAATAAACTACTTTTCGTTCTACGCTCATGATGCTCAACTCGATATGAGTGACTGCACTGCTGCGGGTTAAATAGCTTGGGCTACAGGAGGTAGCTTCGCCGGTGGGACTCCCTCTTTCCGACTATGGGTATAGGGGCTCCGCAGTAGACGCACTTATTGTCCTCGTCCAGGTGCCAGCCCGTTATCGTGTACCCTGACCTTTTGATGACGGGTTTACCGCACACGTGGCATAGGGTGTGTTCGTAGCCTCCGCCCCTGACGTTGCCCACGAACACGTACCTGACCCCCTCCTCCATGGCTATCTCCCTGGCCTTCACCAGGGTCTCCACAGGTGTCTCGGGGACGTGCGTGAACTTGTACATGGGGAAGAACCTGCTCAGGTGGAGCG
>CAZEMD010000065.1:0-9181 GCA_964513225.1 uncultured Candidatus Bathyarchaeia archaeon
GGCGCCACGGCGTTCAAGAGCTTCCTCATCGCCCGGTTCAAGGAGCTGGCTGCAAGCGACTACACGCTGCTCAGGCACATGAACACGCTGTCCGAGCTGGACAAGCCGCTGCTTGTGCACGCTGAGAACGGCAACCTGGTGGACATGTACATGGAGGAGGCCAAGGCTTCGGGGCGCACAGATCCGATGGCGCACTGCGACTTCAGGCCCGCGATAGCCGAGGTGGAGGCCACCATGAGGTGCGTGACACTTGCGGCGGAGACGGACGCCCACCTGCACATATGCCACATGACGGCGGCGGGCTCCGTGGACGTCGTCGAGTGGGCCCAAGCCATGGGCCAGATGGTGACGGGGGAGACCAGCACCAACTACCTCCTCTTCACCAGGGAGGCCATGAAGGAGAGGGGCCCATACGCCAAGGTGGACCCGCCGCTCAGAGGCAAGGACGACCAGCTGAGGCTCTGGGAGGCCCTCAACGACGGCACCCTCGACGTGCTGGCCAGCGACCACGCCCCCTACACCAAGGAAGAGAAGGATCGGGGATGGGACAACATATTCGACGCCCCAAGCGGCGGCGTCGTCATAGAGACATCCCTCCCGCTCATGCTGGACGCCGTGAACAGGGACATGATCAGCCTGGAGCGGCTCGTGGAGGTGTTCAGCACGAACCCAGCCATGATGAACGGGCTATATCCGCGGAAGGGCGACATAGTCCTAGGCGCCGACGCCGACATCGTGATAGCCGACATGGGTAAGCCTTTCCACATCAGAGGCGAGGACCTGCACACCATCCAGAAGATAACGCCCTACGAGGGCATGAAGGGCAAGGGGGCGCCTGTGTTGACCATGGTCCGCGGCAAGATAATCTACGAGGACGGACGGGTGGTCGGGAAACCCGGGTACGGCGAGTTCCAGAGCCCCGTATAGCCCCTCCCAACAATCCTCCACGTTATAGCCTACATTTGAGTAGGAACGGGTTCACCTCGTAGCTGAGGGTTGACGGGTCTCTCAGGCAGGGGCTTATCACTCCCCCTCCCTTCAGCTCCGCTATGATAGTCCCCATCCTATGCTCCACCGATAGTTCCCCTGCGATCTTCGACAGCTTCCCGGCGGATATCCTTCCGTTTTCTACGTTATCGAGCACATGATCGAAGAACATCGTCATCGTCTCCGGGTCCGTTTCACCTATCTCTCCCAGATATTCCTTGAACGCGTGACGGGGGTCGAGTTCCCCTGTTTCCTCTGCCCTGTTAAGCAGGTTTCTGGTTACGTGGGGCACCGCGTATGCTTCATCCGGTTTGAACGTCAGCATCCTGTCCTCCCAGGCGATAGTCTTGGAGGTCTCGAAAGGGATCAGGACTCTTTCTCTCTCCAACAGGATCAACAGGTCCTCTTTCACCGGCTCCGGCAACTGGATCTCGTTGTTCCGGATCTTTTCATTCCCAGCCGCGAGCAACAGCATCTCGACGAGGGGCTCCTGGTCCTCCTCCGGGAAAACGCCTCTCAACGCTTCCTCTAAGCTCCGCCGCCTCTCACCGAGCGAGGGTCCATTCTCCTGATCCCTTGTCAAGAGGTTCACCGTTACATACGCATGTAAATCATCAAGGCGTATAATAAAACCGCATAGGTTATGCATCCACTGCTAACCGTTTCCTGTTTCCATCATGTTAAAGGCGAAATCCGTTTCAGATGAAAAGCATTAACCCTTTTCAGTCGAGTCGATGCATTGTAAAACATGCCCGTCATCACCCTCCTCACGGACTACGGCATCAAGGACAGCTACGTCGCCGAGGTCAAGGGAGCAATACTTAAGATCAGCCCAGACGCCACCATAGTGGACATCAGCCACGACGTAGGCAACTACGACATAGAGTCGGGCGCCTTCCACCTCGCCCGGGCGGCGCATTACTTCCCCGACGGCACGGTGCATGTCTGCGTCGTTGACCCCGGCGTAGGAAGCACAAGGAAACCCATAATCGTCGAGGCGGGAGGCGCCTGGTTCGTAGGGCCTGATAATGGCCTCATGGCGCCAGCGGCGGAGCGACTTGGAATAGAGTCCATCTGGGAGATCACCAACACGGACATGCTGCCGCCGAGGGTGAGCTATGTTTTCGACGGCCGCGACGTCTTCGGTCCCACGGGCGCGCACCTGAGCATGGGGGTAACGCCAGACAGACTGGGCACCGAGATCAGTGACATGATGCGGCTCCCCGCCTACACGCCCAAGCTGGAAGGCGACACGGTACACGCTCAGGTGATCCATGTGGACGGGTTCGGGAACCTGATAACCAACGTCACCTACGAGACCCTTGAGAAGATGGGCGTCCCGGGAGACTCAGTGTTCACGGTGAGGGCCCGGGGCATCGATCTGGACCTCCCGTACGCCAGACGCTTCAGCGCCGTGCCTGAAGGCGAGCCGCTGCTCCTCGTCGCCGGAGGCGGCTACCTAGAGATATCCGTTAACCAGGGCAACGCGGCGGAGCGTCTTGGGCTAGGCAAGGGTGAAAAAATCGTTCTTCAATTGAAACAGGGACCGTAGTTATCGGCCAAGCAGCTCGGAGAGTTCCTTCAGGAAAGCCTCGATCCTCTCGTAGATCACGGGGTCGGCGACGCTG
Source organism: uncultured Candidatus Bathyarchaeia archaeon (assembly GCA_964513225.1). Lineage (GTDB taxonomy): Archaea > Thermoproteota > Bathyarchaeia > TCS64 > TCS64 > RBG-16-57-9. The sequence continues at coordinate 2,616 of CAZEMD010000065.1, forward strand.
TAGAGCCTCTTCCTGCCCTCCCGCCTCACCTTGAGGAAGCCCTGCTCCTCGAGCATCAGAAGGTGCGTCGAAACCGTTGGCTGGAGTATGTCGAAGTGTGGCAGAAGCTCGGAGACGCATCTCTCGCCGTCCCTGAGGAGGTATAGGAGCCTCTGGCGGTTCCCGTCCGCCAACGCCTTGAAAAGGTTCGCGTTGTACTCGAACTCGTCTGTGACTGTCTGAAAATCTTCTCCCGCTGCCTCCTGCAGCCCGGCGACGTCTTGGCTTATCAACTTATTTCATCACACGTAGCGACAATGCACGCAGAGTAGCTGCATCGAACTCGGCTCATTTTCATCTTAATATTATGTGTGTGAAGCACGCGCACGAACAAGAAAAGAGTCATTGATACTGCTCAATGTTATGTAACAGTCAGCCAGTTTCCTGTTAGATAGTGGTGGGACCGGCGAGATTTGAACTCGCGACCACGTGCACCCCAAGCACGGATCATACCAATCTAGACCACGGTCCCGCAGCGTACTAGAAAAGACAACAACACTAAAAACCTTACCATGGGAGCATCGTTTATCAAAGACCCTGTCACATGACCCTGCCATGAAGACTCTGATAGTCTACTATACACGGACGGGAAACACCAAAAAGATCGTAGACGAGCTGCAGGCCGGGCTCGCCGCCGACGCCGAGGAGATCACCGAGAAAGGTAGCAGGCGGGGCCCCCTCGGCTGGCTCAAGTCGGGGCGGCAAGGAGCAAGCAAGGCAGACGTAGAGATCCAGCCAATCGAGTCGGACTCCTCAAGATACGGGCTCGTGGTACTCGCCAGCCCGGTGTGGGCGGGAAACGTCTCGGCGCCCATGAGGGCGTTCATCAAAAGGTACAGGGAAAGCCTGCCGGAGACGGCCGTCTTCCTCACACATGACAGCCCCGACGTGGCTCAGGCCTTCGCCGACGTCGATGACCTTCTGGGCAGGGAGCCCCTGGCGCGCGGAGATGCGGATGGCAAGACGATCAAAGACGGCGGACACCGTGAAGCCGTAAAGGTTTTCCTAGAGAAAATCGGTGCCTGAGCCCAATGTCTTCAACTAGATCACCTGGCTGACCATGAACGCCGAGAACAAAAGCACGATGTAGGGCGCTGACAGCTTGAAAAGCCGCCACGCCGCCCTCCGAGGATTGTCCCCGCTCAAGCCCCGGCTTATCAGTATCAGAGGGGCGTTCAGGGCGGTGACGACGGCGACGTATGTAAAAGACCGGGTCCAGGGCGTCAACAGGTAAGACGAAGCAACCGTCACGGCCAGAGCCACCTGTATGCTTTTGATGGCCCTGTCGTCGGGGAGAACCGTGGACAGCATGGGCACCCCCACCCTCAGGTAGTCCTTCCTGAACGCGTACGCGAGGCTCCAGAGGTGAAGGAAGCTCCAGACGGCCACCAGCGCGCCCATGAGGAGCCCTATGGGGAAGAGCGGCGCGCCCCCCATATACCAGCCGAACCAGGCAGGCGCGGCCACGCTGGGCGCGTTGGCGAAGACGTTCCACATGCTCCTCCTCTTCAGAAACATGGAGTATAGCAGGAGGTAGCTTCCGGCGCCCACTACGAGTATGAGAACCGGGGTCGCCCCCAGCCACAGAGCGATCACGGCGGCGGCCGCCATCATGGCCAAGCTGAACGCAAGAGCGGATCGGGGGAGTATGGAGCCCAAGACCAGGGGGCGGCCGCTGGTTCGAGCCATCCCCGCGTCTATGTCCCTGTCGATGTAACAGTTCAACCCGTTGCTCCCCGTCACTGCGAACGCAACCGCCGTGAATCCTATGAGGAACCACCTGGCCTCGAAGGGGCCGCCGCCGAAGAACAGAGAAGAAGTCAGAAAAGAAGTAACGTAGAGGGCGAGAAGAGCCAAGGTGACTTTGGGTTTAAGGAGAACACCATAGCTGTAAATTACACCCATCTTGAACCTCTATAACGCTCCCAGCCGCTTCGCCGCCAGCTCCAGGAGGTCTAGCACCTCGATCTTGACGCCTCTCTCGCGGACGCCGTCAGTGAACGCGAGCTTGCAGGCCGGGCATGCCGAGACGAGGACGTCGGCGCCTTTCTCCTTCGCCTCCGTGAGCCTCTCGGTCACTATGTCCAGCCTCATCTCGTTGTCCACAGCCTGAAGGAGGCCGCCGCCTCCGCAGCACTTCACGTTTATGCCGTGGTCCTCGAACTCCAGAGGCTCCTCAGTCATGTGGCTCAACGCCTCCCGGGGCGCCTCTATTACGCCGCCGAGCCGTGACAGCTCACACGGGTCGTGGTAGATGACCTTCTCGTCGGTGGCCTCTAGCTTGAGTCTACCGGAGGCCAGCAGGTCTCTCAGGTACTCAACCGCGTGCAGTATCTCGAAATTCGGCTCCCTGCCCAGCAGCTTGGGGTACTCGAACCTGAAGACCCTGTAGCAGCCCGCGCACCCCGTGATGACCTTCTTGACGCCCCTGGACTCAAGGGCCTCGACGTTGTGCAGCGCGTACTCTCTGGCTGTGTGCTCGTCCCCAGACAACAGGCTGGGGTTTCCGCAGCACCACTCGTCCTCGCCGAGGACGGTCCAGTCCTCCTCCACCTCGTCTAGTATGGAGGCTATGCTGAATGCGACGTCGTGGTTGGCTCCCTTGAACGCCGTGGTGCAACCGACGAAGTACGCCACCTCGGCCTGCTCCTTCTCGGGAACCTCGTCCAGGCCGGTGTAGTCCACCCAGTCGAGGCGCTCATCGGGGTCCATGCCGTACGGGTTCATGGATTCTTCGAGCATATTCCCGAGCCTAACGACGTTCTGGGGCGTCCCGCCCAGATCGGCGACTATCTCCCTTACCCTGCACCAGAGCTCATGGGTCTGGAACCCGAAGGGGCAGGACTCCATGCATCGGCCGCAGAGGGTGCAGTGGTACGCGCTCTCCGATAGCCTCTCCACGTCCTCCTCGGTGATCTCGGTGTTGCCGAACAGCCTCGTAAGGAAGTTATGCTTCTTGTCGTAGAGCTTCACCGCCACGGCTGATCTCACGCCGGGGGCGTGAAGCGGGTCCCTGGATTCGTGGTATGCGGGGCAGTTCTCGGTGCACAGCGCGCAGTGGGCGCAGGTGTCCAGCTCCAACACCTGGCGTCTGGTGAACTTGCCCAGGCTAGCCTTCGCCTTGTCGTTTAGCTCAGCGGTCAATCATCTTCCTCCTTGATCCGTAGATGGCCGGCGTTATTACGCCCGTGAACATGTGGATGAACTTGCTGAACGGGACGTACATGATGAACAGCTGTGTGAGTATGATGTGTACGTGGAACCAGTGAGAGTTGGGGATGGTCTCCAGGTGCAGCACGACGAAACGGGGAATGAACACCACGTTATAAAGTGTTGCAGGCACCCCCTCCGGCGGCACAAGCCTCATGCCCTGGCCGGCGACGCTCTTCAACAGGAGAAGCACCAGCGCCACGTAGTCGTTGGGCATGGAGGTCAGCTGCTTGTTCTCAAGCATCAGCCGCCGGGCGAGGAAGTACACCTGGGTGACGATGAAGACGTAGCCGACGTAGATGGGCAGCGTGTGCACCATGAACTCGGCGAACGCGTGGCCGAAAGCCTCGAACATGTGAATCGACCATACATGGAACCCCCTCAGATGCCCGAAGACGATGCCCGCCACGCTGCCGTGGAACAGGAACAATGCAAGCCACATCACCTTGTCGGTCCTCCACGTCTTCCTGAACAAAACCACGTCCAGTATTACGTACTTGACGGACTCCACGGGATCCAATCTGATCTTCTCGTGGTCCGGTGGACTTGAGCGCCACCTCATGACACGTAGAGCCACCCCAATCAGCGTCACGATTACAGTTATGTACGGTAGTTTTTCGACGGAGAAGGCGTAGATGAACTGTAGCAGGCTGTTCATGGTAACCACATTCAAACCACTATCTAGCAACCATAGTATATTTGTTACGAAGGCCCTTCACTGATCTCCACCCGTTATCTCAATCATATCGTCATGATGCGACCCTTCGAGATGCGTGTAATTGAAAACCTCTTTATACAATGATGGAAGAGGGGTGTGTATAAACAAGGGAAAAAAGGAGAACGAAAATGTCAGAAACCGATAAGATACACGTGATCTGGCTGCCGGGGCAGGCATGCACCGGCTGCACAGTGTCGCTTCTAAACGCCAGCCATCCAAACCTTCTTGATCTACTCACAGGCTTCATACCCCAAGCCGCGGGGGTGACCCTAGACTACCACGCCACGGTCATGCTTCCCTGGGGCGACGACGCCCTAACGGCCGTCGAGGCCGCGGAGAAGGGGGAGCTAGCCCCGTTCGTCCTGGTCCTCGAGGGAGCCATCCCGGACGAATCCAAGGCAAAGGAGACTGGGGGCTACTGGTGCGTCATAGGGGAAGACGACGAGGGCAACCCGGTAACGTTCAACGACAGGCTGGACAAGCTGGCTAAGAACGCCGCCGCCATCGTGTGCGCGGGCACGTGCGCATCGTTCGGCGGCATCCCCAGCGGAAACCCGAACCCGACGGGCGCCAAGGGAGCCATGGACTACTTGGGCAAGGGCTGGAAGAGCGCCCTCGGCATACCCATCATCAACGTACCCGGGTGCCCGGCCCACGGCGAACACATGGCCGAGACGCTGGCCTACGCCGTCCTGGCGGTGAGGGGCTTCCTCCCGCTGCCGGCCCTGGACGAGCACAACAGGCCCCTGTTCCTGTTCGAGCACACCGCCCACGAGAACTGTCCGAGGGCCGGCCTCTTCGCCGACGGCAAGAACAGCCACGAGTTCGGGGAGCCTTACTGCATGGGAACCATGGGCTGCAAGGGCCCCATAAGCCACTGCGACGTCCCCAGGAGGGGCTTCGTGGAGGGCGTGGGCGGCTGCCCGACCGTGGGCTCACCCTGCATCGGCTGCACCGAGCCCGGGTTCCCAGACCCGCCGTTCAGCCCGTTCCTGTCGAAGGCGCCTGCCAGCTTCTTCGTATACGAGAAGATACGCAGCTTCGGTGGGAGCGCGGACGCCGTCTGGAGCAGGATCAAGGACGCGTTGGTCGGGAGAGAACTGTGAGGTGACTTGAATGGTACAGCAAGAGATAACCATAGAGCCCGTGACTAGGCTCGAGGGACACCTCGGGGTCCACGCCAAGGCGGAAATGGACGACAAGGTCTACACGGACGCCCGCAGCTTCGGCACCATGTTCAGGGGATGGGAGATCATCCTCAAGGACAGGGAGCCGGCTGACGCCATCTGGATCACCCAGAGGACCTGCGGAGTCTGCCCGACGCCCCACGGCATCGCAGCCGCGATGACGGTGGACATGGCTTACAAGGCGCCCCCGCCCCCCATGGGGATAGCCGTCAGGAACCTCATCCTTGGGGCGGAGCAGCTCTACGACGCGGCGCTGGGATGCCTCGTGCTTGAAGGGCCCGACTACAGCCAGGCCATCGTGGAGAAGTCCAACCCGGACTGGTGGGAGGAGGCCAAGGCCACTAAGTCGCCCCACGCCGAGAACCACGGGTACGCCACCATCGCGGACATCATGACGGGCCTCAACCCCGTCTCGGGGAGCCTGTGGCAGAGCTCGCTGGCCATCGAGAAGGTGGGCAGGAAGATGGCGTCGCTGCTGGGGGCGAAGCACCCCCACGTCAACACGCTGGTGCCCGGGGGAGTCGCCAAGACCCTGACCCCCACGGACCTGGAGCAGTACGCCGCCATGCTGGCCCAGAACGTGGCCTACGCGAAGCAGTTCGTGCCAGTGATGGACGACCTGCTGGACTTCGTGCTCTGCATGGGGTACGAGGAGTGCGGCGCCAGGGAGAACAACATGATATCCTACGGCACATACGAGGACCCCACGGCGTACAACGCGAAGTACGAGGACATGGCGGACTGGGCCCTGAAACGGGCGGTCTCACCCGGCGTCATACTTGACGGCGAGCTGAAGACCCAGGACCTGGTCGAGATCAACGTAGGCGTCCAGGAGATGGTGGATTCGAGCTACTTCGACGACTGGGAGGGCAAGCTGGTGGAGGAGGACCCCCTGGGGAACCCCGTCACCAAGTACCACCCGTGGAACAAGATCACCAAGCCCCACCCCGGAGCCTACGGCCAGTGGGACGACAAGTACAGCTGGGGCACCTCGGTGCGCTGGCTGGACTGGAAGGGAGGCGGCGACCTCAAAACCGTGGAGCTAGGCCCCATCGCCAGGATGTGGGCCACGGCGGTGGGCAAGCTCGTCCCGGAGTCCACCGGGAGCAGCGTCAAGTTCGCCCTACCCAAGGCTACAGTCATCCCGTACAGGAACGCCGAGGCCATGGAGTTCGAGTGGAATGTCCCCGAGAAGGTGAACACCGTGGAGAGGGTGAGGGCTAGGGCCTACTACTACGCCCTCTCGGCCTACATACTATACAACACGGTGCTTGCGGGGCTGGGCCTGGTCAAGGACGGCAAGGCGAAGATCTGGAACAAGTACAAGAAGGCCAAGGACGGCCTGGGCGTCGGGCTTCACGAGGCCATGAGGGGCGGCGTCGCCCACTGGTGCGTCATGAAGAACAGCCACA
>CAZEMD010000066.1:0-9144 GCA_964513225.1 uncultured Candidatus Bathyarchaeia archaeon
GCATGGCGACGATGCTGGCGAAGGCCAGGGTGGACGCAAGCCCCGTGGTCTCGGTTATCCACCAGACGAGGGCGAACTGGACGAGCCTGCTGCCGAAGAGCGAGAACGCCTGGCCGGCGAAGACGACCATGAACGGTCCCATGGGGCGCTTGGAACTCATTGGGTAGCTAGACAAAGGGGATAATAAAAAAGTATGATTATGCGTGAGGCCATAGCCCTGTACTAGCCATGTTTATCAGCCCAAACATCCATCATGGAGTTGAGATGAACGTTAAGGAGGCCGTCGAGACGTGGGTCCGGCTGTGGAACACCTACGACCTCGACGAGGTAAAGAAGCTGTTCCTCGACGACGAAAGGGTGACCTACTTCAGCTCCGAGAAGAGGGGGCTCATCAAAGGCATAGATAAACTGGTTGACCACCATAAGGAGTTCGGGTTCGTACCCGGCGGAAAGGAGACCGGGAACAGGCTGTGGCTGGAGGACGTGGACGTAGAGGAGTTCACGGATTCCGCGGCGGTGAAGGCCGACTGGCTCTTCCAACGGAAAGGCTCAGACGAGGCCCAGCGCGGCCCCGTGTCGATCCACTACATCGAGGCGGGGGACGGCTTGCGCATCGCCCACGCCCACTTCTCCAACTACTGAGAGGGTCTGAAAACGGTGAGGCTCACCACGAGGCTCGGCGACACGGGGCTAACGGTCTCACGGCTCTGCTACGGCACCGAGCCCTTCACCTTCAAGAAGGGACCCGACGGCGCAAAGACACAGGGCGACGTGCCTCCACAGGAGGGAGGGAGAAGACTCGCCGAAGCCTACAGGCTGGGGGTAAACTTCTGGGACACCAGCGACGACTACGGCACCCACCCCCACGTGGCCGAGGGGCTCCGGCTGGTCCCCCGCCGGAGCGTGGTGGTCGCCGACAAAACCAACGCCCACACATACGAAGAGGGCGTCCAGGCTGTGGAGCACAGCCTCAACGACCTTGACACAGAGTACGTTGACGTGATGTTCCTCCACATAGTACCGCCGGAGCCTGTGGAGAGGCGTGACGCGGCGGGGCGCCCCTACGTCTCCGGCCCCCTGAGCAGGAGGATGGGAGCCCTCAACGCCTTCATGGACGCCAAGGAGACGGGAACGGTGAGAGCCACGGCGCTTTCCACCCACAGCACCGAGACCCTCCGTCAGGCGCTGGAGGTACCCGAGATAGACGTCGTCTGCACCACCCTGAACATGGCGGGGGCTTACCTGGACGACGGCACCCTGGAGGACAGGATCGACGCCATCAGGGACCTGCACGACGACGGCAGGTTCCTCTACGTCATAAAGATACTGGACGCGGGGAGGCTCAGGGACCGGGCAGAGGAGGCCATCAGGTACGCTCTCCAGTTCCACACGTTCATAGACGCCTGGAACATAGGCATGTACGACGTGGGAGACGTCCGCAGGAACCTAGAGCTCCTCGACGACGTCCTCCCGTAGGCTCCGCCTCGTTTATATCTGGGAAGGCTTACTCAAGCTAGGTTCCCCCATCCTTGAAGTCCCTTAGCCGAGCCCTCGCGTTGGAGGGCAACATCCGCGTGCTGGCGGCGCAGACGTTGATAAGCCAGCTCGGCTTCGGCATGTTCTACGTCATATGGCAGCCGTACCTCCTCAGCACAGGCATAGACATCGGGCAGCTGGGCGTCATCCAGACCATGATCAACGTCAGCACCGGCCTGGGGCTGCTGACGTGGGGCTACATAAGCGACAACTACGGGAGGAGGCCCGCGGTGATAGCCAGCAACGCCTGCAGGGTCGCGGCCATGGCGGCGCTCATAGTCTCCGGGAACTACTACGCGCTTCTGGTCTTCGCTTTCCTCGTCGGCTTCACCGCCATGTTCATGATGGGTAACCCCGGCAGGAACGCCCTGATAACCGAGTCCGTGGACAGCGCCCAGAGGGCTACGGCTTTCAGCACCATCCTAGCCTTCAGCCAAGGCACAAGCACGCTGGTGGCCTCGGCAGGCGGATACATCGCGGTGAAGGCGGGGTACACGCCCATCCTATACGTAACCCTCGCCGTGGACCTGATCGGGCTGACGCTGCTCTACCTCTTCTTGGAGGAGACCCATACGCCGGACCCCGGCGACAGGGAGGCTGCACCCATGGGCGTGAGGCTCAGGGAGGCCCTGCTACCCGAGGGAAGGAACGCTCCGCTCTACGCGATCATGCTGACGCAGGGGTTCGGCTACGCCGTGGCCTACAGCCTCTTCTACGGCGCCCTCACCGACTACCAGGGCTTCACGCCCCTGGAGCTGGGGTTCATGAGCACCGGCTTCAACCTGGTATGGGCGGTGACCAGCATACCCCTGGGGAAGCTCAGCGACAGGGTGGACCGTAAGAGGATGCTCATGGCCAGCGTGGCCGTGGCGTACGTCACCGTCGCCGGGTTCCTGCTCTTCAGGTCGGTCTGGGCCTTCGTGCTCTTCAACGGCGTCAGCGCCATCGACATATGCTTCTGGATGCCGAGCTGGACCAGCCTCATCAGCGAGATCGTGCCCCAGGAGCGGCGGAGCTCCGTGATGGGGAAGCTCGACGCCTATGGCCGCGCAGGTGCCGTCCCCGCGCCCTGGCTTGCGGGCGTGCTGCTGGAACGGTACGGCTTCACCGCCCCACTTTTCGTTCAGTTGGCCACGCTATCCATCAGCGTCTTTTTCCTGAGTAGGATCAGAGACCGATGAGCGTCGCGAGCTGCCTGTGGACGGCCTGCCACCGCCTATCCCCGTCTATGATCGTCCAAGGCCCCTTCGCCGCCAGAGAAAGGGCCCTGGCTCTGACCTGCCTGAGCTTCTCCAGGGACTCGAACATCTCCCTCCTGCTGCGCCCCGCCTCTATGCGTCTATGCGCCTCCTCGGGGGACACATCGATGAAGTACATGTGGCTGCTCCGCGGCACCAGCCTGTAGAAGAACAGGTAAGCCACGACGTGGAGGGGCTCGGGGAGGTACGCGGTGCCCATGAGGTACCTGACGAACACCAGGTAGTCGACCCTCCTCCAACCGTATAATAGCAGGGACCGCGCCACGTCCAGGAGGTAGAGGAGGGCCGCCGAGGCGTGAGCCCTCCTTCCTTCGAGGAGGAGGCAGCCCCTGGCTAAGCGGCCGAGGAGGCTGTCGGAAGAGGGGTGGGCCCTGAGGATGCAGGTATACCCTTTTTCGGTCGCCCTCTTGCAGATGAGCCGCGCCTGGGTGCTCTTCCCGGAGCCGTCGAGGCCGTCTATCACCACGAACACCATCAGAAGCCACCGCCCACAGCGATGAACGTCAACGCCCCCAGAGCCGGCACGGTCAAGTTGTCTAGCCCCCGGGGGCTCACCGCCTCAGCCACTGTGGCCGCCGCGGCTACCGCCAGGACCGGGAACACCTGGGCCTGAAGGCTGAACCCGTATACCCTGGAGAAGTACGCCATGCCCGCCAGCAGGGACAGCAGGCTGCCTGCGAACATGCCGAGGCACCCCTCCAGGCTCTTATACTCGTAGACCCTGAACCTGTGCCTACCGTAAGCGGTGCCCACGAGGGCGGCGGCGCTGTCCCCGTAGGCCATGGGCAGCACCCCGGCGGCGACCACGTAAGGCCTGGCCCCATAGAGTAGGGCCAGGGCGCTGTAGCTCACAGCGTAGAGCACGAGACCCGTGCCGTGGCCTTCACCGGTGATCTCTCTCAGCCCCCTCATCCTACCTGCGAAGCCGGGCCAAGGCGAGAAAGGGGAGACCAGATAAGTCACCGCTATGAAGGGGCATGCCACGAGGAACGGGAAGAGGCTGTCCGTGAAGAAGGGCATGGCGAGGGGCAGGTTCCCGATCATGGCGTGCAGGAACTTCCTGCCGGCGCCCCTCGGCACGGAGGGGTGTCTGCTCAGCCTACCCGCGGCTAATATGAGCCCGGCTATGTAGCCGTAGCAGGCGAGCATCACCGGGAGGTTGGCCCATATGTCCATCGATTCCACGAGAATAGGCGTGACCCGATTTAAAAGGTGGGCTAGAACTCGGCGTCCCGCTGCTCGGGCACCAGGTTCGGGGGCCTCCTGCCCTCCAGGTACGCCCTGATGTTGGCGACGGCGGTCTCCGCCATCTTCCTCCTGGTCTCCCAGGTGGCGGAGGCGTGGTGAGGCGTAGCCACAAAGTTGTCCATCCCCAGCAACGGGTTGTCCAGCGGCGTGGGCTCCTCCTCGAAGACGTCCAGAGCCGCACCCCGTATCTTCCCGCTCTTCAGAGCCTCGGTGAGGGCCTCCTCGTCGATGACGGGCCCCCTGGACGTGTTCACCAGCACGGCGGACGCCTTCATCTTCCCCAGCTCCTCGGCCCCTATCATCCCCCGCGTCAACGGCGTCAGGGGCACGTGGACCGTGAGTACGTCGCTTTCATGTAGCAGCGTATCCAGATCGACCCTCTTCACACCGTATGCCTCCTCTAGGCCCGGCTTCTCTACGAGGTCGTTGTAGATGGTCTTGACGCCGAATCCCTGGCTGCGTCTGAGGGCCTCCGAGCCGATGCGGCCCAGACCCAGTATCCCGAGGACCTTGCCTTCCATGTCCCATCCGAAGGGCAGCCTCCTCTCCCTCTTGGCCCACTCCGTACGGGTGTAGGCTCCTGCCTCGGGTATCCTCCTCATGAACCCCAGAATCAGCGCCCAGGTGTGGTCCGCGACTGCCCCCGACAACACGTCCGGGGTGTGGGTCGCGTACACCTTCCTGGCGGTGCAGGCCTCCACGTCCACGTTGTCGTAGCCGACGCCGAAGCGGGCCGCGATACCCAGCTTGGGCGCCTTCGCGAGGAACCCGGCGTCTATCCGCTCCCCGCCGACCAGGAGGGCGGAGGCCACTGCGATACGCTCATCCAGGTCTCCCTTGAGGTAGACCACCTCGGCTAATTCCTTGAGTGTGTCTGACACGTCCTCGGGCACGTTGAGGGTCCCCGGGCTGATCAAAACGAGTGGCTTCATGCTTGAATCATGGGTCAGAGGGTTTATAAGATTAAGAAGCCGGGTCCCCGGCGCGGGGGTTCCCGACGGTGCTCAATTTTTTAGGAGTCACAGAGAGGGAATGTCGTCGGCTATCTCGTCTAGCCCGAGGCGTCTGAGCGTTTCCCCCGTGGGGATGCCCCGTTCGTCCCAGCCTCTGAGCCTGTAGTAGCGGGTCAGGTGTTCTTCGAAGGTCGCCCTGTCGAAGGCTGGCCCCTTCTCGGCGCCGGCGGGTGACGGCTCCTCGTAGAAAGAGTCTGGCCAGTGGTCGTCCAGCCTCCTCACGCCCTCCCTTACGATGTACATCCTCATGAGGTTGAATATCCTCTCCCCGGTCTCCATGATGTCGGCGGCGGAGGCTTCGACGCCTGTGGCGGCGGAGTAAAGCTCTGCCTGGTAGCTGGGGCCCAGGGCGTCTGCGACGCTGGACGAGAACATGCATAGGCCCAGGCTGTTGTAGGCGCTTGTGAGGTGGTTGTACCAGTAAGTCATGAGCAGCTCGTCTGGGCTGCCGATGTCCGGCGGGTCCCCGAACACCCGTTCCTTGAAGCCCCCAGGCATGTCAAGCCACTCCATGAGCCAGCGGCTGTAATCTTCCTCGCAGATGCCCAGCTTCCTGCCCCAGCTGGAGACACCCGGGTAGTTGGAGACGCCGTGGGTGCCTTTGAGGTCGTCGCCTCCCCGGGGGTTGGTTAGCATGCTCATGGAGGTGAACACGTTTCCCTTCAACGCGGCCCTGGGGTCCAGCCGCATCACCTCCAGCCCCTTCACCGCAGGCACGTACTTGTGGGCGTCGCCCCCTATCGCCGCGGCGGCCCTTCGCGCACCCTCGGCGAGCACGTCGCCGAAGCCCTCCCTGTAAGCTATCATCCCGAGGAGCCTCATCAGGGCCTCCTCGTCGCCCAGCTCGAGCCTGAACCCCAGATCCTCCTCCGAGACTATGCCCCTCATGTAGAGCTCGTAGGCGTAGAAGAAGGAGCCGAACATGTCCATCCCGTATCGTTGGCACAGCTCGTTCACCTTGAAAGCCGCCGGCAGCCCTATCCCGTACTCGGCGGCGGCCCCCGAGTAAAGGGTGAGGCCAGCGCAGGCGACGTCCACCCCCGCGTAGGGGCCCTCCTTGACGTCGGCCAGGAGGCTGCACCCGTAGAGCCCCTCCATCATGCAGGGGCAGTAGACGCCGGGCTCGCCCCGCCTCAGGTAGGGGCCCACTATATCGTCGTAGTTCACCCCCTCGTCGGTGACGCCTATGGTGCCCATAGAGCCCGTCCTGGCCCTGGCCTTCCACGCCGGGTAGCTCCTGATCCTCTCCTCGCACATGGCCACCGCCTCGCTGAACGCCTCACGGTCATGCGCCTCCACAGGCTGGCTCCCCTTGACCGCCACCGCCTTCAGCTTCTTGCTTCCGAGGACTGCGCCGGCGTGGCATCGTCCAGGCATGTGCTGCCTGTCGAACACCGGGGCGGCGAACCTGACCAGGTTCTCGCCTGCGGGGCCGATGGCCATGACGCTGAACTCGTCGCCGTGCCTCCGCTTCAGCTCGTCGGTGGTCTCGTAGGTGTCCAGTCCCCAGAGATCGGCCGCATCGTGGAGCTTTACGTCGCCCTCGTCTATGACCAGATAAACCGGTTTATCTGACGCCCCTCGGACCATCAGCGAGTCGAGGCCCGCCCCCTTGAGCCGGGGGCCCCAGTAGCCTCCGGAGTTACCGGTGCCGATGAGGCCCGTGAGCGGAGACTTGGTGGTCACCTCCACCCGGGGGCTCGTGGGCGCCTCGGTGCCCGTAAGCAGCCCGGGCGACATGAGCACGACGTTCTCGGGCCCCAACGGGTCGGTCTCTGGACCAGTATGCGTGTAAAGCAGCCACGTGTTCAGGCCGAGTCCTCCTAGGAACCTCCTCGATGTCTCCCGAGGGATGGTTTTCTCTAAGGTCTCAACCGTGGTCAAGTCTACCTCAAGCATCTTTCCCTGTGACGCGGCGCGAGTCAAAGCCTTCACTGGAACTGAATGGTTTGACTGCTCTGAAAGAGCTTTCGGGTTAGACCTGCGCGTCCTCGGGCTCCTTCACCAGGAACAATACCATGAGAGCGCACAAGAGGATCGCGGCGCTCGTTATCCGCCACGTCAGCGTCGGGCTGTACGCGTATATCTGTCCGCCTGCCCAGGCGCCTAGGGCGGCGGGCGGGAATATCAGGAAGCCTCCGCCCCAGAAGTTGCCCCAGCTTATGGTCACCCCTCGTTCACCGAGGAGGCTGTAGAGGCGGCCGCGGCGCTCCCGGGGGATCATGTTGGCGATGAGGGTGCTGAACCCAGGTATCATTATCCTGTTGCACATGGATATCGCGGTTATGGCAAGGGCCACCGTCCAGAACCCGGAGGTGTACTGGAAGAGGTATATTATGGCCGGCGCCGTGAGCATGCCGGCGAGAACGGCCTTCTTGGCTCCCCAGGCGTCAACTAGTTGCCCCATGGGTAAAGCGAAGACCAGCGCCACGACTCCGCTGACGAGGTTGACGTTGCCCCAATCGGGCACCGTTACGCCCACCACGGTCTTCGCGTAGATAGACCAGAACGGCGCGCTCATGGCCACGAAGAACGCCGCCACCATCTCTATGACCACGATGGTCTTCAGAGACCTGTCCATCCACTTCAGGGATTCGGCGATGCTCAGGTACGCCTCCTTCATGACCCTCGGAAGGTCCCTCCAGCTGTACCTCGTGGACTCCTCGTCCTCGATGGTCTCTTCTAGGTACCTGAGCCGCAGGTAGGCCACCAGGAGCCCGGTGAGGAAGGCGATGCTCCACGCCAGTTTCACCGCCCGTATCAGTGCCAGGTCCTCGCTGAGGCCACTGGTGGCCTGAAAGTATGCGATCATCTGTCCCCCGATGAAGGGGGCGATGATGCGTATGGCCTGCGGCACCGCCATCATCACCGCGAAGCCCCTGCCGCGCACCCCCGGGGGTAGGCTGTCGCTGCTCAGGGCGTTCATGGCCGGCGAGTAGAACAGGAGGAACTGGGCGAGGAACTGCCCCAACGCTAAGGCTTGCCAGCTGTCCGCGATTATGAACGGTATGTGGGCGAAGGCGTAGAGAATCGTGCTGTACCCGATGAGCTTCACCCTCCCCGCCTTGTCTGCGAGGAAGCCCCCCACAGGGTACAGTATCATGCCGGCGAGTATGCCCACGCTGCTTATGAGGCCCACCTCCCTCTCCGTGCCGCCCAGGGCGAGGACGTAGAAGCTGAAGTAGGGGTAGACGATGCTGGTGCTGGCGGACCAGAGCACCCTGCAGATCATCAGCGTCCTGATGTTGCCGCGGATGAACCAGAACATGCCCCTCTGTTCCAGCGCCTCGGCCTCAGCCATCTTCTTTCTCCCCGGTTAACGTCTTATGGGTTATACGGTGTGTGATAACGGTTTCCCCGTCTGGGCTGCTTGGGCTATTGCTGAGCTTCCTCAGGCTCGTGGACGAATAGGTAGACCAGCACGGCGCAGACCAGCAGTGCGGCGCTGGTGATGATCCACGGAAGGTTGGGGTCCAACGTGTAAACGTAGCCGCCCACGTAGGCGCCGACGGCCGCGGGTGGGAACAGCAGGAAGCCTCCGCCCCAGAAGTTGCCGAAGCTCACCGTTATGCCGCGTTCACCTATGAGGCTGTAGAGGCGGCCCCTGCGGGTCCGGGGGATGATGTTGGCTATTATGGTGCTGAAGGCCGGCATCATTATGTTGTTGCAGAGGCTGACCCCCACGAGGACGGCGGCGACGCCTATGAAGCCGCCGGCGTACTGGTAGCCGAAGACGATGAGCGGCGCCGCGAACATCCCTAGGAGTATCATCCTCCTGGGGCCCACCTTGTCCGTAGCGGAGCCTAGGGGGAAAGCAGCCAGTATCCCAACGAGGCCGCTTATGAACATGATGAGCCCCCACTGGCTCTCCACGAGCCCAATCACCTTCTTGGCGTAGACCACGTAGAAGGGGGCGCTCATGGCTATGAAGAAGCTGGCGAACATCTCGATGGCGACGATGACCCTGAGGCTTGGCGTCATCCACTTGAGGCTGTCCATGATGCTCCTGTAAGCCGGCACTATCATTCTGGGTATCTGCCTGAAGCTGAACCTCTCCCCACCTTCGTCCTCTGAGACCGTCTCCTTCA
>CAZEMD010000067.1:0-9104 GCA_964513225.1 uncultured Candidatus Bathyarchaeia archaeon
TGCACTCCAGGTAGACGTCGGGCATCGCCATGTCCGGCGCCTTGGGGCACATCAGAGTCGTTATCCGGCCATCCGCCCCGCCGTGCCAGTTGTGGTACAGTTCCTTGGCCCTTCTAACCGCGGCGTCCCTCTTCTCCGGTAGATACAGGAACTCGCCGTGCTTCAGCCGCTCAAGGTCCACGTGCTCTATGTCCCCCGCCAGGTGGCACCTGTTACCCGCCTCGGCGACGGCCTCGGCGTATCCGTCTGGGTAGGTGTACACCACCATGCTCGTGGTGCAGCCGCCGTAGATGAACTCGGCGCAGCTGGCGAGCCCCAGCGTCTCCATCTGCTCCGGCCGCCTATAGCCCTCCAGGGGGAGGTTGGTCTCGAAGAAGTCGCCCATGAGCTCGTAGACGCCGCGGAAATACTGTTGGAGGTGGCTGTGGGCGTTCACGAACCCGGGCATCACAAGGTGGTGCCTCGCGTCCACGACGTACTCCGGGTCTCTCACCCTGAGCCCTTCCCCGACCTCAGCGATCCTATCATCCACGACGTGTACGTCGCCGCCGGGTAATATCCTGCCATCAGCGTCCATGGTGACGACGAAACCATCCTTAAAGAGAATATCAGCCATACCACTCAGCACATATCTAGCCGAAAGAAGCATAAAAAACATCCAATGCTAGGCTGGATGGGATTCTGCTACCTCGGGGTCCACTCTTCGCACTCCCGCCTCATTATCACCGACTCGATGTAGCCCAGCTTCTCACAGTAACAGAACTCGTCAAGGCTGAAGTCGCGCCTCTCCAAGGCGTTTAATATCTCCTTGTTCTCCTGCCCAAGCCTCAGCCTAACCTTTCTTGTTATCTTCACGGCGTGGATGCAGTCGGCGCAGCTAACCATCAACACCGAAATGAATACGGCGTATGTTGATATAGACCATTGGGCAAACAATAAAAACCCGCCGCGCAAATTCAATCAGAACCCGGTGTCCCCATGAAGCTAAAAGGCATCGTATTCGACCTCGACAGCACCCTCGTCCAGAGCCACGTGGACTTCCCCAAGATGAAGAGAAACATAATACAGCTGCTGGAGAGCAACGGGCACCCCCCGGGCACCCTCAGCACCACAGAACAGACGACGGTGATAATAATGGAGCACGCAGAACGAGAGTGGGATAGACAGAGAAAACCAGAAGGGGAACGCCGAAGGCTTCGCGACGCCATAACGGTCTACATGAACCAAGGCGAGCTGAAGGCTATAGAGACCCTGAAAGTGATACCTGGAGCCGCCGAGGCGGTCGAGAAACTCAAAGCCAAGGGACTCAAGCTAGCGGTTCTAACCAGAGGCCACCACGGATACGCAGTGGAGGCGCTCAAGAAGACGGGCATGCACCGTTACTTCGACGTCATACTGGGAAGAGGCGAGACGCCCCAACCCAAGCCCTACCGGGAAGCCATAGAATACACAGTCAAGCAGATGGGCCTCACGGTCGACGACGTAGTCATGGTAGGCGACCACCAGATCGACTACGACTCAGCCAAGAACAGCCGATGCAGGTTCATAGGAGTCGCCACGGGCCGCCGCGGCCTAAAGAGCTGGGAGAACGAGACGGCGCCCACCGTGCTCCTAGACAGCGTAGCCGATCTACCATCATACCTCGAAGAAAACTCCTAGAAAAAAGATAGTTTTTTATCCCTACCCCTTAATCCTATACAACAAATCCTCACAAAGCAGTTGCATGGAGGAGATAACATGAGTGTCAAAGACGAATACAGGAGAAAGATGGAGCAGGCCATGTCCATACTAAACATGATCGCGGACGACAACACCACCCCCAGGAACATAAGGCGGACAGCCAAACAGGCGGCCGACATGCTCCTCGACGAGAGCCTCAGCGTCGCCGCCAGGGCAGCCAACTCCATAGCCATACTGGAAGACATAAGCCAGGACCCCAACATGCCCATGTACAGCCGCACCCGCATCTGGAACGCCATAAGCGTCCTAGAGGGAATACGGGACTAGCAGACACACCTTTTATCCAACCATTCTTTATGTATTGACAAGGTGAAAACCAGTGGAAAGAAGGTTCAGATTCGAGGGCCCCCGTTTAGAAGGCATCGGAGTAATAGCGCTAGTCATCATAGTAATAGCGGGCGGCCTGCTGTTCTTCAGCGTCGGCCGCATAGGCGTCGGCTACGTCGCCGTCATAGTAGACCCCGTGTTCGGTTCTACCAACGTCGTAGGCACGGGTAGCAACGCCCAGTACTTCATAAAGGCGCCGTGGGCCAGCGTCTACCAGATATACGTGGCAACGGACAGCGTCCACATGTGGAGCGACATCACGGAGGCGGGTGACTTCCCGGCGGTGGAGAGCCTCACCAAAGACGGGCTCAAGGTAGACGTCGACGTGACGGTGCGCTGGAGGATCGACCCCAGCGGAGCCGTCAACCTGTTCAGACGGTACCCGACCCTGGACTGGAGGCAACGAGCCGTAATACCAATAATACGGGAGACCATCAGGAACCTCCTCGTTGACTACACGGCCATACAGACCATAGAGCAGAGAGCCAACATCGGGGTGGTGCTACGAGCCCAGCTGGAGGAGTCCTTCAGCCAGGAGCCCAGCATCGGCGACGCCATAATACTGGACGCCGTCAACATAAGGAAGATAGCCCTGCCAGAAAACTTCGTCAACGCCATAGAGAAGAAGCTCGCCGCGGAGCAGCTGTCCATAGCAGCCGAGTTCAACAAGACCCGGCTCCTAGTCATAGCAGACGCCAATGCCCAGTCGGCCATCAAGGAGGCCGAGGGCGTAGCCCAGTCCAGGCTCATAGTAGCCAACGCCACCAGAGTGGCTTTGATGACAATAGCGGAGGCAGATCCCGGCATGGACCTGGACGAGCTCACACGGCTATACCTCTACCTGGAGACGCTGAGCGACATCGCGGAGACGGGGAAGAGCCAGTTCATCGTGGTACCCGAGGATACCCAGCTCATCATCCCCACGGGATGACATTTTTTATACCCTAAAGCCCATGGTAATACGGGTGCGTTTTTGGAGACTGAGACCGTCTCGGCGCCGTGGATACTTAGCCTCTCTTGGGAGGAGCTAACGACGCTCATCGTCTGCCTCAGCCTAGACGTATTGGAGTTCATAGCCCCGATGCTGCTGACTCCTGTGCTCGGAGACATACTCGACCTGGCTGGCTTCCTTTTCTGCGCCGTATACTTCAACGTCATAGGAGCCATATCGCTTCTGGAGCTGGTGCCTGGGCTCGACGTCGTGCCCTTCTTCTCTCTCACCTGGCTCACTTGGTACCTCCTCAGGAGGCGAAAGCTCCGGCAGAGATTGGAGGAGCAGCTCGGCGAGTGGCTCTAAAGATGAAACGTTTCTCCATAACAGATAGATAACCACCGCCGCAAGAGACGGTGATGAGCTACCAGACACGGATAAACCCGGAGATATGGCTAGCCGCCATAACGGCGGTGGTGTTCTTCCCCATGATGTTCATGCTCAACCAGCAGAGAAACTTCGACCTCTGGCGCTTCAGCCTCCTCTTCACGCTGATAATCACAGTGATCTACCTCTATGCATGGTGGGAGATCAGGAAAAAAACCAAATAATTTACCAAAAACCTCATTATAACATACGAGACGCAGATATTAAGGAATCACATGAAAATCCAGTTTCTATCAAGAAGAAACCATTTCATGTTACTATGTAAGGAATTAGCAAAATATGACTTAGATTGCGACATAATACCTTTAACCAATACGAGAAACTGGCTAGCTCTCCCAACTTTAAAGTACATCAACAAGATCGATGCAGATGTTCTCGTATCGCATAACCCCTTCCATGGCTTAATGGGAGGCTATATCGCTAAAAAACTAGACAAGATCAATTATCTTGTCATGCATCTTAAAGCCGATTATTGGACGGAAGCAACTACAACGGATATAGATTTACGGCAGCAACTCGGATACAAGATAAAAATGCTTCAAAACAATCTAGCAATAGATAAAGTAAGCTTCATAATCGCAATATCTGAGTGGGCTAAAAAAATAGCTTATGAACACGGAATTAACAAGAACATATATACGATACATCACGGGGTGGACCTAGAAAAATTTCATCCGAGACCTGAAAACCCTGATTATAAAACACAGATTTTATGCGTTATGAACTTCAACGTGCCTAAAAAAATCGAGATATTGAACGACTTCTTTGATGTGTATAAAGAGGCTAATTTAGATTACAGGATAACATTCCTCGGAGAAGGTCGATATGTTGATGAAACCAAGAAACACGTAAAGTCGAGGGGACTAGACAACCTCATCGATTTCATAGGATACGTGAAAGACATTCAGGAGTATTACAACAACTGTGACGTGTTGATACATCCCTCCAACCTTGACTCGTTTTCCATGGTTCTACTAGAGGCGATGGCTTCCGGAAAACCAGTGATCACAAGAAACATCGGAGGAATCCCGGAGCTCGTGGTTGAAAACGAAACTGGTTTCATTACAAACGATATGGATGTCTTTATTGAACGCGTTGAAGAACTAATGCAGGATGAAGACAAGAAACGCTGCATGGGTGAGTCTGCTTTAAGACACGTTAGAACAAACTTTACATGGGAAAACGCGGCGGAGAAATATATCAAAACGTTCCAAAGCGAAGGAATAATCACCGGGTGAAGGTCTCTGAGAATACTATTCAATACCATTAGATCTGATGACCTAGTAAACCTCAACGTGTTGTATTGGCTTGAAAAAGAAGTGTCCAAGCAAGCCGAGTGTGAGTGGAACGGATCAGGATGGAAAAACCATGTACCAAACGAACACATAAACGACACAGTCAAGCGAATCTACGGAAACGACCCACCAGACTTCATAGTGAGTAACCGACCTAACTACCAAGAATACAAACTATTAACCGAGACAAGAACCGAGGACACCCCACCAGCCGTTATGACCCTAGTTGACAACCATGTCGACCCAGCTAAATGGGTCGATGTGGCTAACAGAGGGTTCAACGGCACTCTCATGCGCTATATGCATAGCCCATACGTCAAGAAAAGCCTCTTCAACAAGATGGTTTATTACTCGAAGTTTGATCCTGACTATTACATAAAGAACATAGTTAACATGAAACTACACTTTCCATGGTTCACCGATCATCGCATCTATAAACCAATCGAAGAAAAAGAGTACGACGTAATATTCCTGGGAACGTCGAGAAAGAAGGTCTACCCACTAAGACACGACATAGTAAATGATCTCCCGAGGATCTGTAAAAAAAAGAGGTGGAGATTCCTCATACGAGACAGGCCCCCAGGCGAGACCGTTTCACGAAGGATACCCGACCTCATAAAACAGGGCTTCATCGTTGGAGGAAAATACGCCGAGACTGTGGCGAAATCGAAGATATTCGTTTTCGGGAACAGCATTTTCGATTACCCTTTATCCAAATATTTTGAGGTGATGGGGTGCGCCACGCTGGTCATGGCGGACAAGCCCCAGTCAGCCGAGGAGCTTCATTTCGAGGCGGGGGAGAACTATGTCGAGATAAACCGGGAAGACTGGAAGGAAAGGCTCGAGTACTACTTGGAGGACGACGCGGAGAGGGAGCGCATCGCCCGAAACGGCTACGAGACCGTCATGAGATACCACACTTCAGAGGTGCGGGCGAAACAACTGTTAGACTTCCTTGATAAACTTGAAGACTAGGCAGTCATACATTCTTTTAAAGACCGCAACGTTCTATGTTGAGAAACGAGGCGAAAGGATGAACGTCGTTCTATTGATACTGGACGCCCTGAGGCTCGACCACGTGACCCCCGAGATCACGCCCAACCTGATGAGGGTCGCGACGGAGGGTGTATTCTTCATCAACTCTAAGGCGTGCAACACCTCCACCCTTGACAGCATGCCGTGCATCCTAGGCGCGGACACGGTCTACCACCCGGATTCTAACATAGCGACGGCGCTGGACAGGCACGGCTTCCACACCGCCGTCATCCACTCGAACCCCATGGTCCACAACTTCCACCCGGGGTTCGCCGATACCATAGACCTCAAGTCAAAGAACGTGAAAATAAGTAAGGATCTGAGAAAGACGCTGAGGAGAAGCCTCCCACCCGGTATAATAGCGGGCATGAAGAAGATACGCGCCAACGTGTATGGTGGGGAGAGGTACCTACCTTACTCTCGGGCGAAGGAAGCCTTGGAGTATAGC
Source organism: uncultured Candidatus Bathyarchaeia archaeon (assembly GCA_964513225.1). Classification (GTDB taxonomy): domain Archaea; phylum Thermoproteota; class Bathyarchaeia; order TCS64; family TCS64; genus RBG-16-57-9. The sequence continues at coordinate 6,224 of CAZEMD010000067.1, forward strand.
CTAGAGTGGATGGGCGAACACGAAGAATACTTCCTATGGGTACACCTCATGGACCCTCATATCCCCTACTATCCCCTGGAGACCAGTCTAGACATGAGCCGCCGCGAGATACGTGCCCTTAACGACAAGCTCATAGAGGCGGTGCATGGCAACTACACGCCCACAGAGGAGGAGATCGAGCAGGCTAAGACGCTGTACAGGGAGGAGGTGACTGAGATGGACAGGGACCTCGGCGCCTTCTTCGACAGATTCAGTCCAGACGATCTGCTGGTCATCACCTCTGACCACGGCGAGGAGTTCGGCGAGCAAGGCCAGTTCTCCCACCACTCAGACAAGTTCATACCCATCCTTGTAGACGTGCCCCTCATCTTCTACGGCGGAGGCGTGAAAAAGGGGGCGGTCATCGAGGACGAGGTCAAGAGCCTGTCCATCGCCCCCACCATCCTAGAGTCCCTGGGAATAAGCGAATCCATCGGCGTCGGGTCCTCTATATGGCACCTCGTCGGAAGTGAGTGATTATGAGGGTTCTGATCCTTGCCTACGATGGACTCGAACATGACCTCGTGGAGGAGCTGAGCCTTCGAAACATACTGCAGAGGGAGCACGGGAAGGTCGATGTGCCCATCGTTGGAGGAATAGACGACCCCTCCACCCCAATAGTCTGGACCAGCTTCATAACTGGTGAACCGCCGGAGGTTCACGGTGTAGATATGCCCCAGATGTGGGACAGCGATTTCGACGGACTCCGCAGATTCGTGAGGAAGCATAGAAGTATACATAACATACTCAAGCGTCTCAAAGCGGGCTACAGAGTAAGAGAAGTCGTAGGAGCGAAGCCGAGCTTCCCCGGCAGGAAGAACATAAAGGTGGACACGTTGTTCGAGGTCGTCAAGCCCAGCGTGGCGCTGGGGGTCCCCGTGTACAACAAGAACCTTGAGGAGATATACCCTATAGGAGACGTGCTCCGGGCGCGCCAGGACCCTGACTACCTCCCAGTCTTCGAGGAGAGGGTCCGCCGGATATTCGCTGATGAGGTGGAGCGCCTATTCGACGCCCTCGGGGGGGATTGGAGGCTGTTGATGATCCATTTCCACGTCACTGACCTCTTCGGCCACGCGTTCTGGGGCACCGAGAAGCTTGCCACCCTCTACGAGGAGATGGACCTCCTCACCAAGAGGGTGAAGGAAAGGCTCGGGGACGACGACCTTGTGCTCATCGTATCGGACCACGGCATGAGCAGGCTGGGCCACACCAAGAAGGGCTTCTACAGCCTCAACGTGAGGCTGGGGCTGGAGGAGCCTGACATCAAGGACTTCTTCAAGATAGTGACGGGGCTCCTCGCGGAGGACTAGGTCAGCCTTCTCTCGTGGAGTCGCTCCAGGGTCTCCCACATGGCGTATTTCCGGGCGAACTCGTAGTACTCGGCCGGGAAGGGCTTCTCCAGTCCGCCGAGGGCCGTGACGAGGTGGGCTAGGAACATGGACGTGCTTCCCAGTATCCACGGCTTGTCCGTGAGGTACACCAGCCCGACGAGGAAGGTGTGCCACGCGGGGAAGCCCATGTAGTACCTGGACCTGCCTGAGAGTATCCATCTGCCTAGGCTGCCTCTTCGCCACGTCCTGAGCTGGGTGTACTTTATCTCCGGGAACGACTCCACGACCCAGCCGTGCCTCTTGGCCTGCAGCAGGGCGAGGGTGTCGAAGGCGTTGCACGGCACGAATTGCCCTATGCTCTCCCAGCAGGCGCGTCTGTATACCTTGGCGCCGTCCGACGCTCTCCCCCGCCAAACCTTCTCGTCGTAGGGGGTACCGCTGGTGACTCCTAGCCGGGGGTTCTCCTCGAACCTGCGCAGCAGCCTGCTGAAGTAGTCGGGGGAAAGCACGCTGTCAGCGTCGACCTTGAGAAGGTAGTCCCAGTCGGGCACGAGCTCTGTGGCCCTACCTACCCCGGAGTTCAGCGCCCACGCCAGGTTCACGCCTCGTGTCGGGTGGCGGGGGTTGTCGAGGCTCAGCACCGTTACCTCTGAGTACTCTGACAGTATCTCGGCGGTCTCGTCCACGGAGCCGTCGTCTACTACCACGTATGCCTCCGGGGCTGGTCTCTGGCTTAGAACGCCCTCAACGGTCTTCCGGATGAACTTTTCTTCGTTTCTGCCGCTCGTAAGCGCCACGTACCTCAAGGGCCCCGGTCTCCAGTACTGGAATACCAATAGTAGACCGTGGATTCTTATATGGTTTGATAAGCGCGCCGGTTTGGCTGTAACAGGTTCATCTTTAAGATGTTTTATTAATACGAAGTACTCCTCTAGTAAAAACGGGTGTGACGGTTTTGTGTGGGATATTCGGCTGCATAATCAGGGATGGGCAGGCAGTTAAGCTGATAACGGATGGGTTGAAGCGTCTAGAGTATAGAGGATACGACTCCATAGGCGTGGCCACCATCGTTGACGGCGAGCTCCACGTGCGTAAAGACAAGGGAAAGCTGGAGGAGGTCGTCGAAGGCCAGAGGATAAACGAGATGATGGGCTCCATCGGGATGGGACACACGAGGTGGGCCACCCACGGCGCCCCAAGCATGGTGAACGCCCACCCCCACACGGACGGCTCCGGGAACATCGCCCTCGTCCATAACGGCGTCATCGAGAACTACATGGAGCTCAAGGAGGAGCTCATGGAGAAGGGGCACATATTCGTCTCACGCACGGATACAGAGGTGATCCCTCACCTCATTGAGGAAGAGCTGAAGTCCGACATAGGGATGAAGGGGGCCATCCTTCGGGTACTCAGGCGGCTCAAGGGCTCCTACGCCGTGGTCATTTTGTCAACCCACGAGCCCAACAGGGTATATTGCGCCCGCCACGAGAGCCCCCTCGTCATAGGGG
>CAZEMD010000068.1:0-9067 GCA_964513225.1 uncultured Candidatus Bathyarchaeia archaeon
CGAGGTCCTCGGTGGCGACGACCTCGGCGATGGTGAAGCAGTCGTGGACGCAGGCCACGTCTACATGCCCGGCGTCGATCCCGGCCATCCCGTAGGCTTGCCTTGCGGCGACCCGGGTGGCCCTCAGCGACGTGAAGTCGTCCCTGTCGTGGAGGGCCATGGTGTCCGACGCCTGGCCGATGCCCACGATCTCGACGGGCGTGTCCGTGTACTCCTCGGCGACTTCGTCCGCGGCGAGGATGACGGCGGCGGCGCCGTCGGATATGGGGCAGCAGTCGAACAGCCTGAGGGGGCTCGCCACCACCGGGTTCAGGGGCGAGGAGAGGAACTCCATCTCGTCACGCAAGCTCATCCCCTTCCTCTCGCCCAGCTTGTCCGCTATCTCCTTCACTGTCTCCTGGTACTGGGCCTTGGGGTTCTTCTTCCCGTTCACGTGGTTCTTGATGGCGACATGCTGTAGCTGCTCCCAAGTAGAGCCGTGCTCGCTGAAGTGGGCGGAGGCGATGGCCGCGTAGAGCCCGGGGAAGGTGAACCCGACGCCGGCCTCGTAGTTGGCGTCGGACGCCATCGCCAGGGTGTCCGTCACCTCCGTGGTGCCCATGGTCCTCATCTTCTCGACGCCCCCCACGACCACCACGTCGTACATGCCTGAGGCTATGGCCTGGACGCCGGCGTTGACAGCGACGCCGCTGCTGGCGCACGCGTCCTCCACCCTAATGGCTGGCTTAGGGTTCATCCCCAGCCAGTCCGCCATCAAGGCGGCGGTGTGCCCCTGCCGCTCGAACATGTCGCTGCTGAAGTACCCGAGATACAGGGCGTCCGCGTCCCCGAAGGCGAATCCGTTGTCCACCGACTCGGCGGCCTCCAACGCCGCCTCCACGAACAGCTCCCGTCCTTGCTTGTCCTGGTGGAGCCTGTGGTGGAACCGTGTCATCCCTGTCCCAATCACGGAAACCCGTCGATGTAGACTCAAAACACTCATAACCGGCAGGGGAAGTAACCATATTAAAACTTTTGACGAACAATTAATCGACGAACGACGAAATCACCCCTGCTCTTTGAACGCAGGAAAAATGGGTAACCTGAGTATATAGAATAATTTCTAGTGTTTTTATTCGTTGGAAAAGGTTAAAAGAATATACAAAGTTTTTCACTTAGGTATAGCAATGAGCGTCGCCTTCGTATTGATAAACACCGATCTAGGTGAAGGAGAGGAGGTAGAGAAAGCCCTAGAGGGAATCCCCGAGGTGCACGACGTCTACGGCGTCTACGGGGTCTACGACTACGTCGTGCGTCTGGAAGCGGACACCATGCAGGAACTCAAGGAGGTCATCACATCCAAGATCAGGCGCCTCAGCCACGTCCGCAGCACTCTCACCATGATAGTGGTGGACTGATACTCCTAAACCAGTGTCTTCCCCAGTCTCCGGTTGAAGGGGTTCTACTCTAGATAGCCTAGGCTCTTCATCTTTTCGAGGACCTTATCGACGCTCTCCTCGACCGTCTCTTCGTCAGTGTCAAGCACGAGCTCGGGGTTCTGCGGCTCCTCGTAGGGGTCGTCCACGCCGGTGAAGCCCGTTATCTCGCCCGCCATCGCCTTCATGTACATGCCTTTCACGTCGCGCTTCATGCACTCCTCGACTGAGCACCGCACGTAGACTTCCATGAACTCGCCTATCTCCTCCCTGCTCTTCCTGCGCCTCTCCCTGTAGGGTGAGACGAAGGTGGCCAGCACCTTGACGCCGTTCCTGGTGAGGAGCTTGGCCACGAAGGTAACGCGGTTGATGTTCTCGTCGCGGTCCTCCTTGCTGAAGCCCAGGTCGCTGGTCAGGCTCTTGCGTACGATGTCGCCGTCTAGGCGCTCGACCCTGTGTCCCTGATCGCGCAGCTTCTCCGCGACCCTGTCTGCTATGGTGGTCTTGCCGCTGCACGGCAGACCCGTGAACCACACCGTCACTCCCTTGCTCAATCCGTCACTTCCCGAATCCCTTTACTGACCACGATCAACGTAAATATCTTCCTAGCCCCTCAGCACGTCCCAGAGCACCGTGAAGAACTGTCTGAAGTGGCGCGTCTGAATCCGTCTCTCGCCCTCCCTTTCTCTGATGGATACGGGGACACCCGCCACGCGGGCGCCGTGTCGATGGGCCTCCAACACGAAGGTCCCGCAGAGGCAGGCCCCGTGTAGCTTCATCTCCCCTGCGATCCCCCGTCTGACGGCTCTGAACCCCGTGCTCGCGTCCCTTACGGGGGCCCTGATGCTCGTGAGCCATGTGAGTATCCTCTCGCTCAGGTACGGCAGCTCGGGCCTTACCCCCATGACGAGGTCGGCGTCGCCTCTCAGTATGGGCTCGACGAGGCGCGGTATCTCCGAGGGGTCGTGCTGGCCATCCGCGTCCAAAGTGACTATTATGTCTCCCGTCGCCTCCCTCAGGCCCCGCTCCGTGGCCTTCAGGACGCCGGCGTTCACCTGCTTGAGGACCTTTGCCCCGGCCGCCTCTGCGATGCGCGCCGTGTCGTCGGTGCTGCCGTCGTCCACGACGATGACCTCGTCCACGTGGTGCAGGGCTCCCCTAACGACAGCTTCAATGGTCTTCTCCTCGTTGTACGCGGGGATGACCGCCGAAACCTTGGTTTGGTCTGCGGCGGCCATGATCATCCGTCACCTCTGCTGGGCCCAGTACTTGATGAGCTGCCTGACGCCCTCCTTCACGGTCCAGCTGTTTTCGAACCCGAGGACGCCGCGTATCTTGGTGAGGTCATAGCTGAACTTTTTTGTCTCCCCCGGTCTGGGCGCCGTGTTCACGGCCTCCGCCTCGCCGCCGGTCTCGGCGGCTATCTCTTCTTTTACTATGTCGGCGATCTGGTTCACCGTCAGGGTCTCGCCGCCGACGTTGAAGGTCTCGCCCCCTACCCCCTCTTTGGTGAGAGAGAGTATCATGGCCTCCGAGATGTCCTGCACGTGGACGAAGTCCCTGCTGTACTCGCCATCACCGTACACCGTCAGCGGCTCTCCGCTCATCCCCTGGTTCACGAACTTGGGTATCACTGTGCCCCACCGGGTGTAGACGCCGACGCCGTAGATGTTCCCGAACCGCAGGTTCACGGTCTCTATGCCGTGGTTGTCCCAGTACGTGTTCACTACCTGCTCCCCCGCCGCCTTGGTGACGCCGTACAGGTTCAGGGGCCGCTGCGGGTGCTCCTCCGTCACGGGCATCTCCACGGGGACTCCGTACGTGGACGCGCTGGAGCAGAACACGACCCGATCGATGTCCAGCCTACGCGCCGCCTCCATCACCTGGTATGTGCCGTAGACGTTCACCGACACCGCCTCCTCAGGGTGCTCGTTGCACCTCACCAGCCCCGGCAGAGCCGCCAGGTGGGCCACGGCGTCGCATCCCCTCCACTCATCGACGAGGAGATCGAGGTCCCGGATGTCGCCCACGACGCACTCGGCCTTCCCACCTTGCCTGTGTCTCTTTAGATGACCGTAGTCTCCTATGCTCTCGTCGTCCACCGAGACCACGTCGTCGCCCCTCTCAAGGAGCCTCACGGCTAGCGTGGACCCTATGTACCCGGCTCCCCCCGTCACGGCTACCCTCATGGTTATCCCTCAGATACTAGGTATAAAAGATAAAAAATGGTTGGGGACTAGGCGGTCCACTTGATCTTGGGCATTATGCTCTGCCGCTTGGCCTCTATGCGTTCGCTGTACTCCATGAGCTTGGGGATGGTTATCCTCAACTCGTCGTCAAGCGTGTTCGTGGGCTTGAAGCCCAGGTCCGGCAGCCTCTTCCTGTCCGGGTTGTAGTAGTGGTCCTCCATCTCCAGCCTCGGGTTCTCTATGTTCCATATCTTGGCGTCCAGGTCAAACTCCTTGGAGACCTCCACCACGTGCTCCGCCAGCCCGTTCACAGAATAAGTCTCGTCGAACTGGTTGAAGACCCTGTACTCGCCCTCGTCCGGCGGGTTCTCTATGGCGATGGTGAGGCACTGCATGCTGTCCCTGAGGGCCAGGTAGCCCCTTGTCTGGCCGCCCTTCCCGTAGGGGGTTAGCTCGTGGCCTATTATCGCCTGGGCGCAGAACCTGTTAAGGGCCGTGCCCCAGACCTCGTCGAAGTCGAACCTGGTGAGCAGGTCGTCGTTGACCATGTCGTCGGTCATCAAGCCGTGGACGACGCCCTGCATGATGTCCGTGCTCCTGAGCTTCCATATCTTGCACGCGAATATTATGTTAGCGGAGTCGTGGACCTTGGTCAAGTGGTACCAGCTGCCGGGCTGCCTCGGGAAGGGCAGCGTGTCCTTGCGGCCCCTGTACTCTACCTCGAAGAAGCCCTCGGGGATGTCCACGTTGGGGGTGCCGTACTCGCCCATAGTGCCCAGCTTCAGCAGGTGGCAATCAGGCGTGTGGTTCTTCATGGCGAACAATATGTTGTTGGTGCCCACGATGTTGTTCATCTGCGTGTAGTTGCAGTGGTGTAGGTCGATCATGCTGTAGGGGGCGCTGGGTATCTCGCCGAAGTGGACTATGCAGTCCGGCTTCTCCTTCTCTATGACGAGGTCCGTGAAGCTTGGCTCCTGGAGGTCCCCCTCGTAGAACCTGAGTTCTCTTCCCGTGGCTTCCTTGTACGCCTCTAGGCGCTCCTTCATCGGTTTTATCGGGGTGGCGCTCCAGCCCCCTATCTCGTAGACGTTCCTGCGTCTGCTCATGTTGTCCACGCCGCTGACGTCGTGGCCTCTGCCGCTGAGGTACATGCTGAGGGCCCAGCCCAGGTAGCCGTCCATTCCCATTACCATTACGTTCATGCTTCTATCTCCTGAAACAATATCCAGTGCTGGATATTACTACTTGGAGATAGTAAGTTTTTTGTTTATAAACTTATGTAGACGTATCTACAACCTAACCAAATAGAGAAGCACGATGGAGCCCAAAGTAAACCAGGTAAAGTTCATCCTCATGAACATGGGGCTCAATGAGTACCAGGCCTCGGCCCTAGCCCACCTAATGTACCTGGGGGAGACCAAGGCAACAACCCTCAGCAAGGCAAGCGGCGTGCCCAACGCCCGCGTATACGGCGTGCTGGACGAGCTGAGCCAGAAGGGGCTCCTCATAATGAGGCCGGGCCGCCCCGCCCAATACGCCCCGCTCTCGCCGGAGGAGATAGCCGACGCCCTGGTGTCGGCCTCCAGGGAGGAGATCAGGCGGAGGCTGAGCGTCGTGGAGTCCTACAGGAGCGAGTTCGAGTCGGCGTCCTCCGAGATGTACCTGAAGGCCGGTGCGAGCGAGCAGCGGACCAGCCTCATACGAGTGGTCAGCGTCGGCGACGTCTCCATCGAGGAGACACGGAAGCTCTACAGGTCTGCGGAGGAGAAGCTGCTCATCTCCACCAGGGCCATGGAGTACTTCAGTCAGGTGGAGGAGGACCTCGCGGACGCCCTGAGCAGGGGGGTATCCGTCAATGTACTCATGAGGTCCCCGGAGACACTGAGCGCATCGGACAGAGTTAAACAAGAAGTAATCCTTGGCGCTATACGCACGGCGTTCGAAGATGGATGCGAGGTGAGGTTCTCGGACGAGGTGGAGATCCGTGGCTGCGTCGTGGACCCGGCGGGCGACGGCAAGGCGCTGTTCCTGGTCGAGGAGGAGGGGGTCCCGTTCTTCCTCAGGGAGGCGGCTCTCACATTCCACCCCGGCGTAGCCCGGGCGCTGGGAGCCATGTTCGACCTCAAGTGGCGTTTCGACTCCAAACCGGCTTAGGTTTTTAAATCGTGGCCGCCGTTCATCATCAGTGATTGGATATGGTGCTTTGCCCTAGCTGCGGCGAGTGGAACCAAGACGATGCCTCTTACTGCAGGAGATGCGGGCACAAGCTGGGCTCCCCGCGGCGGCGAACTGGGCTCAACAGGCTCACATACGATGTCGGGGCCCAGACTCTCTGGGTTACGCGGGTGATTGCCTACGTCATCGACTCGTTCATCGTGGGCGCGGTGGGGGCGTTGCTCTCGTTGATGGCCTATCTGCCATTGTGGGTGGGTTCCGTGTTCTCCGGGGGGATGGGCTGGACAGGTGTCTGGCGGCTGCCCTTCATCCTCGGGGCGGGGCAGGTCATCTACTTCACCTTCATGGAGTACCTGTACGGGGCCTCTCTGGGCAAGCAGCTTCTGGGCCTCAGGGTGGAGGAGTCCGGCGGGGGCAAGCCGTCCCTCGTCGTCGCTTTCATGAGGAACGCCACCAAGATCCACGCCGTGGCTCTCTTCATCGACGTGGTCATGGGTCTGGCTTTGACGGAGAACCCACGGGACAAGTTCACCGACGGCGTCTCGGGGGCATACGTCGTGCGAGGCGGCTCAGGGCCGTTGATCCGAGGCTTCCGGCTCGATCTCCCCGCCCGCCGCCCCCCTGAGGGTGAGGGGGCCGAGCTCCGCGAGTTGGGTGAACAGGACTTTCTGGAGAGCATAGGGTTCGGCGTCTTCCTGCTGGTGGTCGCCACCATCGCTATGAACTACCCAGGCATCCACCGCGTCCTCTTCAGCTGGGTCCGCGGCTGGGGCGTGTCCGGGCTGACCCCGGTACCGGGGGAGCTCCTACCAGCGCTATACTGGTTCTTCACAGCCATGGGGACCTGGAGCATCATATCTGCCGTCATAAGGTACTACTCCGGTTGGAACAGCTGGCGCGCAGCACAGGACCTCGTGGGCGGCGTGTTCAACTTCTTCATGGTGTACCTGATCCAGCGATACGGGACAACGGCGTTCACCTGGAACATACTCCTCCCCGCGTTCCTCGTCTTCGTCGGGGCGCAGATCGTGATATCCGTGTTCGTCCTCCCGTCCATGCGGCGAAGATAATCTTCATATGAGCATCCCGCGCTTCTCATTTGAACATACATGAAGACCCTCGTGACAGGCGGAGCCGGGTTCATAGGCAGCCACCTCGTGGACAGGCTCATGGAGACGGGGAACAGAGTAAGGGTGGTAGACAACCTGTCGTCGGGCTCGCCCGGCAACCTCGAAAGATGGTTGGGCCATCCGGGCTTCGAGTTCATGGAGTTGGACCTCCTCGACGATCATGCCTGCAGCGAGGCCGTGGACGGGTGCAGCCGGGTGTTCCACCTAGCCGCGAACCCGGAGGTCCGGGCCAACAAGGCCAGCACTGAAGAGCATTTCCGCCAGAACATCGAGGCGACGTACCGGCTCCTAGAGGCGGTCGCTGAACAGAGGGGCGTCGAGCATCTCGTCTTCGCCTCCACGAGCACCGTCTACGGCGAGGCGGACGAGCTGCCGACCACCGAGGGGTACGGGCCGACGAAGCCCATATCCATGTACGGGGCCTCCAAGCTGGCGTGCGAGGCGCTGATAAGCGCCTACGCGTCCATGAACGGCTACAAGGCCGTGATATACAGGCTGGCGAATGTGGTTGGGCCCAGGAGTAACCACGGGGTCATATGGGACTTCGTGGGGAAGCTCAGGGATACCCCCGACGTGCTTGAGGTGCTTGGGGACGGCACTCAGTCCAAGTCCTACCTATACATAGATGATTGCGTCGAGGGCTTCCTGAAGGGAGTCGAGTCTGTCGATCAGGTCTCCATATTCAACCTGGGGAGCATGGACAGGCTCAGCGTGCTCAGGATAGCCGAGATCGTCAGGGAGGAGGCGGGGCACCCCGACGCTGGGATACGTCTCACCGGCGGCGTGGACGGGGGAAGGGGGTGGAGGGGAGACGTCAAGCTCATGCAGCTGGACAACTCTTCCCTACGACGACTGGGATGGACTCCCAAGTATAGCAGCGAAGAGGCCGTCAGGCTCACCGCGAAGGCCGTCTCCAGCCTGAGGGGTTGAAAGGTTTAACTCCATACGGGCTACATGTTAGCGTGGTGTCTTAGCTGCCCTACTGTCCACGCTGCGGCCTAGAGGTCTCAGACGATGTCGTCCACTGTCCTCGATGTGGCACCGAGATACACTACAGTAAAGTCGCCGAGGAGCCGAAGCGCCGGGGGGCTGTGGAGCACCTGAAGTACGCCTTAGGCGTCGCCCGGGACAAGCCCATGGTCTTCGGCCCCTCCCTCGTAGAGATCGTAATCGCCTTCGTGAACCAGATGATACTTGAGTCGTGGACGGTCTACAACGAGTTCATCGACTCGTTGCTGGAATATTTTTACGCCCAGATGGGGGTATCCCCCGTCTCGTACGTCTCCATGGGCTTCGAGTTTGACTACACGCGTTTCATAAGCTGGGTTCCGGTTGCCTTGATACTGCTGTCTCTGGTCTCGTGGATCGCCTCGTTGGTCTCGATTAGAGCCTCATGGAGGGCGGTGCGAGGCGAGGAGCCCCTGCTCCAGGAGAGCTTCAGCTATGTCGGGAGACGGGTCCTGCGATTCCTGTACGCGTCCATACTCATTTCCGTTTTCTTCGTGGCGGCCTCAGGCGTGACCGTCACCTTCCTGATCTTCAACGAGTCCATGGGAGGCGGCTTAGCGGCCCTCGTGTTCTTCTTGGCGATGGCCGGCATGATGGTGGTCGCCATACTCGTAGCCCCCACCTTCATAGTGATGGTGGGAGGGGACGAGGGGTTCATACCTTCGCTGAGGGAGACCGTCAGGTTCACCCGGGGCAGCTTCTGGACCTACATAGGGCTGGGCATACTGATGGCGCTGATAGCCGTCGCGCTGGGCTTCGTGCCTTACGTCGGGCAATACCTCAGCTTACTCATGGGCGCCATCGGCAACATCGCCATAATAGACCTCTACAACAGCTACAGGCAGTCCAGCGAGCTCTAGCCACCGTCACCTCGGCAACGGAGAAAGATCGCCTCCAGATTACAGCGTCTCCGCGTCGAAAAGGTAAGGAAACTCTTTTTCCTCCTCACACCTCATCACTCTGAGGATCATGTACTCCGAGAGCCACTGCCATCTAAGCGGGGTCACAGACGAAGTTATCGAGAAAGCAAAGGACGCCGGGTTCACGCTTCTCTTAACCTCAGGCATCGACCTGGACTCGTCCATCGAGGCGGCGGCCTCGGCCAAGAAGTGGGACATCGTCAAGGGGTGCGTAGGGATACACCCCTGGT
>CAZEMD010000069.1:0-8981 GCA_964513225.1 uncultured Candidatus Bathyarchaeia archaeon
GGCGCCGCCTTGAGGTCGCCGTCGTAGTGGCACCTCTCCATGTGCCTGTTCCACCGTATGTACCCTATGTCCACGTCCTCCATGGGCGCCGTGGGCCCTATGGGCTGTACGTCGCCGTTCATGTAGAACCGCTTCGTGGGTCTACGGGTCAGCCTCATCTCGGTCTCGACGTAGTGCTCCGCAAGGCTAAGCTCCCGGGTCTTGTCCAGCAGCCTCCCCGCCTTCCAGGGCTTGCGTACGTTCACAGGCGCCATCCCTCTGATGAGCTGGCTCCTGTAGCCTATGATCTCGTCTATGCTCTTGCCGAACCAGCGCTCCGGGGAGTCGAGTATCTGGGTGTCGCCGTGGAACGTCGGCGTAAGCGGCCCAATCTGGACGTAGGGGTACCCGAAGCGGCCCACGAAGACGCCGGGCGGGCTGCTCCCGTCTATGCTGGTCCCCTTTACACTCTGAAACATCTTGGAGAAGGCGCCCAGACGAGCCATGATGGGGCAACTAGTCTTTCCGCAGAGCATCTTCCCGCCCTTACAGACGCTGCAGAGGCTCTGCGAGGGCGCCTGAAGCCTCAGCATGCCCTTCGTCACGTCCAGGGAGGAGGCGACGAGGGGGTCGCCTTCAACCATGTCGCGGACCCACGCGTTTCTGGGCTTGAAACTGGTGGTGATGCGCTTCCCCATCGCCCTGAACTGGGGCCGCAGCGTTAAAAACGTTGCAGGTTACACAGTTAAGGGAGAGACGAGTGAAAATGGGTGAATCCATAGTCGTCGAAGACGTATACATCCCCTGCGAAGGCGCTAGGCTCCTCGGGCGCCTGTACAGGCCCAACGAGGAATCCGTTCACCCCGCCGTTGCCGTCTGCCACGGATTCCCAGGCGACAATAAAAACATGGACCTGGCGGAGGAGCTCGCCCTCAACGGCGTGGGGGTTCTCATATTCTACTACATGGGGGCTTGGGGGAGCGGAGGAGAGTTCAGGCTGACGAACATGGTGCCCAGCACCGTGGCGGCGGTAAAGTACCTACGGGGCCTAGGCTTCGTCGACCCTGACAGGGTCGGGCTGATCTCCCTCAGCATGGGGACCGTGCCCCTTACGAAGTGCATGAGCGTGGACCCGTCGCTGAGGACCGGTGTCCTCATGTCGCCCGCCTCGGACCTAAAGCCCTGGTCTCAGGAGCAGTACCTCGACAGCATCGTGCCCGTCTTCCTCAAATCGGCGGAAGGAAAACTATCGGGGTGGACGGAGGAGAAGCTGCGACAGGACATCAGGGCCGCCGCCTCCGAGCTGAACCCTGTCGAGACCGTGAGGGAGATCAATGCGCCCCTCATGGTGGTCCTGGGCACCAACGACACGCTGACCACGCCGCCGGAAATCAGGAGGCTCTACGAGGCAGCCAACGAGCCTAAGAAGCTGGTGGAGATAGAGGGCGCCGACCACGAGTTCACCGAACACAGGATACCGCTGCAGAAGGCGGTCATCGACTGGGTATCCTCCCACCTATAGCATAGATCAGCGCCGAGTTCGAGACGTTACATAGAAACGCCCATAACTATTCACGAACAAACCGACAGAAAGGTACATCAGGTTTTTAACCCCATTTCTTTAACCCTAAATGAAAGTAATGGGCATACCACAGCTATACATTCGTCTCATCAAGGCGTCCACGGACACCAGCTGGAGGCTGCCCATCGGCCTAGTCGCGTCGCTTGCCATAATACTCACCGTATACACGTACAGCGCCCAGGTGACCAACGCCTCCTACCAGCCCAGCGAGTACCTCAAAGAACCACCTCTGACAACCACGGGACAAAACGGAAGCCCCTTCGACTGGATTAAAGGACTAAGCTACCTGGGCCTGATAACGACGATAGGCTTGCTGTTGTTCAGGTATCTGATGACCATACCATGGTTCAGCACATTCGTGAAATCGCTGAGAAGTAGGCTCTAGCGTCTCCTGAAGCGGTCTTCCCTGACGTAGAGTATCCGCTTCTTGTAGTTAGACCTGTTCCTTCTCTTGGGGGTGGGGCTCTTCTTCGGTACGCCGTCGATCTTGGGTGTCTGAGCCCTCACCTTTCCCGCCTTAGTTAGGGAGCCGTGCGTCGGCAAATCTAATCACTGCCAACCCTTACAGAACAGACTATTTTAAACCTTGTGGAGAGAACGGCGCGTCGTGGCCGGGCACTACCAACGCGGGGTTCAGTTCCCTTATCTTCTTCAGGCTTGCCACGGCGGCGTCGGCCTCAAGGTTCTTCGTGACCACGCTGGGCGGCCTCAGCTCCAGTAGGTCCTCCTTGACGATGGCGGCGTCCCCCACCAGGGCGACGAGCCCGTCATCCGTGTCCACGAGGGTCGTCACGCTCCCCGGGGTGTGGCCCACCGTCTCGATGATCCTCACGTTTTCCGAGACCCGGGCCTCTCCCTTGAAGCTCTTCACGTCCATGATCCCCATGAACGCCTCGGTGAACTCAGGCCAGTAAAGCCTGTCACAGAACTTCAACTCATCCTCGTGGACGTAGAGCGGCTTCCCCTTGAACATGTAGTTGGCCTCTATATGGTCGTAGTGGCAGTGGCTGTTGATAACTACGTCCACGTCGTCAGCCTCAAGCCCGAACTCCTCCAGCCTCATCTTCAGGGTGCCGTACCTGCCCAGCTGCAGTATCCCAGGGTCGTGGACTATGTTAAGGTCCCCGTCCCGTATGAGAACCGTGTTGGTGCTCCCTAGGCTGAAGACGTTGCCCCCGTAGACCTCGTTCACCGTCTCTTGAGGCATCGGCGTCAGGGGCCACCTTACGCTAAGCACGGGGTGGCCCCTGTGGAGGCCCACCCTGTGGTAGAAGCAGTGAACCAGAATGTCCACACTTGCTTTCAAGTATCCATCACCCAGACTCCGGGTGAAACATATGACGCGGAGAGCTTATCACGGTTTCTTTCCACCAGTGCAGATGGGTTGGTGGATACCATGTCCAGGGACTCCTCCTTGCCTAGCCCGACGAGGCTCATCAACGCGGCCAAAGACCTCGGGTCCCTCATTCCGTAGACGGAGGACGCCCCGCTTGATAGCACCATGGGCACGTCGTACCTACGGGCGTTCACGATCTCCCTTTTCAGCTGTTTGATGAGGGAGCCCAGCGTCTTAGAGTCTTGGGCTAACAGGTCGAGGGCCACCACCTCGTAGCTGCATCCGGCTTCACCCGCCGCGGCGGCGTTCTGCCTGTCAAGCCACACGGTCCTCCGTCGTGATGGGTCCACGGGGAACCTCAGCAAGTCTACCCTGGTGTCCTTGGCCGTCTTGCGGGCCACTCCCTTGGACAGACACAGGACCGATATGACCTCGTGTCTGAGCCTCTTCCCCTTGAGTGTCAGCTGTAGCTCTTGCTGGCTTCTCGGCGCGACGTCAAGTCTGGATACCACGTCGATGGGAGCTTCAGACGGTGTATCCCCCATGCAGCCGACGGCAGAGTACCCCAGATGCCTCGCGTGGCTCAGCAACTCAGCCGTCTCCCCCGGTTCGGGGAGTATCTGTAGATCCATGAACCGTCTCATGCCGGATACATCTCCAGCGACTCTATATACGTCCGGATCGACTCCATGGGGTCAGCCTTGTGGGGGAGCCGGAGCCTCGCCTTGACCCTGATGGAGTCGTGACGCTCCAACACCACCTTGCCGGTGTACGCCTTCTGCTTGTCGAGCCGCATGTATAGGTTCCTAGACTCATCGATGTGCTGGGCAAGATCGTCGAGGAGAGACGTGACGTCCAGCGAAGAGAGACGTTTAACCATGTGTCCAAGCAGCTCGGTGGCCGGCTTCCTGTGCTTCACGTTGAGCTTAAGCACGGTTATGGGATCCCCGAAGTAGCCTTTTAGCTTGACCGACTCGAACGCCGGGGGATAGATGTCCGAAGGTAATAGGTTCAGGACGGCTTTCCTTACCTTGGACTCGTCCTCCGTCGCGTGGACCAGCACCGTCAACTCGACTGTGTGAACCATCCTCTCCATAAGCATCTAACCCTTCAATGGGCTGTCTCTCTATAAATCAGACGGGCTTCAGCGTTTACATATGCCGTATCGGGACACCGGTATTTAGGTTGAACTTGTGGAGGGTAACCCTTTTCTAGTGTGTGCTTCTCTGAATCATGGGCGGTCGTAGCTCAGTGGATAGAGCATGGGTCTTCGGAACCCGGGGTCGCGGGTTCGAATCCTGCCGACCGCGCCAAAAAACCCGTGGGTCCCCCGGGCGCGGTTAGCCTCCAACTTTTTAACGTCGAGGGATCGATCATCCCCCATGATCCCTGAAACCCGCGTGATCCGCCCAGTGTGGGCCGAGATATGTCTGGACAGGTTGGCTCACAACGTCCGCGAGGCGAGGCGGGTGACCCCGAGCTCGTCGATGATAATGGCGGCCGTCAAGGCCGACGGCTATGGGCATGGAGCCGTCGAGGCATCCAAGGTGTTCCTGGTGAACGGCGCTGATCGCCTCGCCACGGCTACCCTAGGCGAGGCCGTGCATCTCAGACGCCACAGAGTCGAGGCTCCAATCCTCGTACTCGGTTATGTGCCTGAGTATCTCTATCCCCAGCTCCTACGGCACGGCGTCTCGGCTACCGTTTACCGTCTCGACCACGCCGAAGCCCTAAGCAGCTCTGCTGTCAACGCCGGGCTTGCCGTTGTGCACGTGAAGGTGGACACGGGCATGGGGCGGCTGGGCTTCGGCGTCGATGAAGCCGCCGACGCGGTCATTGAGATCGACAGCCTCCCAGGGATTACGGTCGAGGGCGTGTTCACCCATTTCGCCGTCAGCGACGAGGCTGACAAGACCTATACCCGGGCCCAGTACGGCAAATACATGCGCGTAATCAAGGAGCTGGACGACAGAGGGTTCGACATCCCGGTTAAACACGTCAGCAACAGCGCCGCCGTCATAGACATGCCCGAGTACAGCCTAGACATGGTGCGCCCCGGCATCATGCTATACGGCATCTACCCCTCGCCCCACGTAGACCATAAAAGGGTGAAACTCCTCCCCGCCATGACCCTTAAGGCGAAGATGTCTCACGTCAAGACTCTCCCGGTGGGCACGGGGATCAGCTACGGCCTCACCCACGTCACCGAAAGGGAGAGCAGGATAGCCACGGTTCCCGTCGGGTACGCCGACGGCTACCGCAGGGGCCTGAGCAACGTCGGATGGGTGGCGATCCATGGACGCCGGGCCCCTGTCGTCGGGAGGGTGTGCATGGATCAATGCATGGTGGACGTGACGGACGGGGGGAAGGTAGAGGCGGGAGATGTCGTGACGCTCTTCGGTGACGGCTCAGACGGTGCCCCAACGGTGGACGAGGTGGCGGATCGGCTCGGAACCATCGCCCACGAGGTGACGTGCGGTGTGGGTAGAAGGGTGCCAAGGGTGTACATCAAGGAAGGCGAAGTATTTTCGGTGAGAGACCTTCTGAATCCTCTTTAGGAACGGGTTCTACGGCGCCCAGATCTTTTCCTCGGCTTGTCTTTTCTACTGTGTTCTCCGAGGAAGAGCGCCTTATGAGTGGACTTGTCTTCGTCTCCGCGGGTTCTCACGGAGGCGAACGGGGCATCCACGGGTCCAAATATGTCGAAAACGGTGCCCACCCGGCCCCCTTTATCGTCATATACCGGCTCACCTATGCGTGTCTCCGTCTCAAGCTTGACTATGAGGTTGCCGCTGCTGCCCGACCGGTGAAGCACGTCACCGAGCTTAGCCTTGATCTTCAACGCCTCAGCTCCTCGGCTATTTCCTTGACGATCTTGGTCTTTGATCCTTTCTTGTCTACGAGGACTACCCCGACCGGCCTCCAGGGCTGTTTGCTGTACTTCGCCGTGGGCTCAAGTATCGGGTTGAGCCCCAGCCTTTTAGCGGCTTTCTCGACGTCCTCCGCCTTGGGGTCCTTAACAGCCTTGGTTCGGGGGACTCTCCTCCCTTCTCCTCTGCTGTAGCTGGAGTCGAAGTAAACCGGCCAGATGCGTAGTTTGCCTCTTCCTCTCAAGGCTTTTCACATAGGTTTGCCGGGTCTCCGGCTAAGAAGGTTACTCTTCCTCGACGACAGCGTTGAGGGCGCCGTCTTGGCCCGGCCTGGAGACGATCCTGGCGAGGCCCTTCTCGGTGCGTATGATAGTGCCCTTGGTGATGACGCCTCTCCTGTTGTAGTCCGCCTTGGCTGGGTTCCTGATGACGTCAGTAATATGTAGCCGCTCGGTCGTGCCCGTGTTGGGGTCGCTGACGTTTACCATGTCGGCTTTCACTAGCTTGACTTTCTCTATCCTAGCCCTGCCCTTGACTATCTTTCTCTCGGTTTCGCCAAGCGTTGTCTCGACGGGGTGTCTCCCCTGCTCGTGTATGCGCTTGGTCCGGTAAGCACGCTTCCTGCCGCCGGTCTTCTTGCGTTTTGTTAGGTTGTCATGCCACGCCAACGTGTTTTTCCTCTCGTTCTAGCAGTATGACTTGAAGGGGGTATAAAAACGCTGGGGTTTACACTACGCCGATTATATGGTTCCTCGACGAGGTTGGTCGTCGTGGATTATATCAAAGTAAATCGGTTAAAGTAACGGATGAAAGATCTATTGAATTCAATATGGCTTTTGCTTTTTCAGAGATCTTCAGCCTGCAGCCTCTATGCACATATATCTTCTCTAGGACGCCGTTCTTGGTGAGGCTCCTGCGTTGCCTCTCATTGAAAAACTTGGTCGCTTTCTTACCGTTGTCGATCATGTATAATTCATGGGCGTAGAACCTGACTATGTTTCTGAAGCTCTGCTCCACTTCATACGACACCATATTCACCTTGACGGCAAGTCCTAGGCCACGAATATTCCACGGGACTCTTGCTAAAAGTAAAAAGGGAGTGTATATTAATTGATCGAAAAATACATCGACCAGCCCCGTCAACATACATTTCTGACAGGATGCTCTGATGTCAAACACGTGAAAAAAAGTTCAATGGAATCTAGGTTATGATTCGGGGTTCTTTTAATGAATAATTGTTTAAAACCCGATAAAACAAATCACCTAGCTCCTCTGGTCTACATGGTTAAAACCGTAGCATGACAAAGCTTTATTGTCGTTATACGTGTTAACAGATCGAGGGTTCTTTTGTCTCCGGAGTGCCCCAAATGCCACTACGTCCTAGATGAATCGGAGGAGATATGTCCAAACTGCGGCACATACGTAAAGGAATTCGACAAAGAGGTTGATTCAGAGCGTTTCACGTTCTCGTTTTTCCTGACGGAGGCCTTCATGAGCATCTTCAAGCCCGAAGCCGTGAAGATTGAGCCAGACGAGGCGGTATACCGGAAGAGACCGTACAAACCGCTTTACAAGTACCTGATACTTGCTGAGGTGATGGTCTGCCTGGGGCTGTCGCTGGGGTACGGGAACACCTGGATGAGGAACATCGGCTTCACCGTCGCCAGCTTCGCGACGCCGCTCATATACCTGTACTGGATGACGCAGAACGACAGGTACGAGCCGGAGCCGAAGACACTCGTGGCGTACCTCTTCGCGTGGGGGATGATCGCGGGGATA
Source organism: uncultured Candidatus Bathyarchaeia archaeon (assembly GCA_964513225.1). GTDB lineage: Archaea > Thermoproteota > Bathyarchaeia > TCS64 > TCS64 > RBG-16-57-9. The sequence continues at coordinate 7,547 of CAZEMD010000069.1, forward strand.
GTCTCCTCGTACTTCAACCCCAAGATAGTGGCATACATAGGGATCGGGGGAGCCGCGTTCATCGAGGAGCCCCTTAAGCTGCTGGGGGTGTACCTTCTTTCCACCGGCAGGAGGACCGGTTATGAGATGAACAACCATCTCGACGGGATGGTTTACGGGGCCGCGGCCGGGGCGGGGTTCGCCGCGCTGGAGAACATAAACTACATAAGCACCATGGTCATGAGGCAGGGCAGCCCCCTCCTTTCAGCGATACTGTTCAGGGCCACGACCTCCTTCTGCCACATAGCCTGGACGGCGATCGCCGGACGGTCGCTGGGGTTGGCCAGAGCACTAAAAGGATGGGTACATTGGACCGACTTCATCCCCGGTCTCTTGATAGTAATCCCGTTACACTTCTTCTGGAACAGTTTCCCCCTGATGATGAGGGGCTGGTTCATCCTCCCGGTAACCATCCTGATACTGTATAGGGAGGTGGATATGGCGCTGAAGGACGAGATGCGTTGGGGTTACGAGACCTTGGCCCCTGATGAAGCCTAGATCCAAAATCAACGATATTTCAATGAAATTACATTTAAAGTCTGAGCTAAAAACAACTTAAATTCATTAATAAATCTCGAAATAATAAAAAATATAATTCAAATAATTGGGCTACTCTTCGTGGAAAAATTTGTTTTTTAAATGTATTTTTCTTACATATCGATTATATAGCTGTATTGTATATAATATTACATAGAAAATATCGGGGCTTTTTAGAGAAATGGCTTTAAAAATAAATTCGGATTGGCTTGACACCGAGGTAGAGCTGGTTAAGACGCTTCACGACGTAAGCTTCTCCAGTTACGACGACGACAACCGCACAGCCGACTTCAAGTCAAAACATGGAGACGACAAAATCGTCAAGGTTTTCATCGACAGGGATGGGCGGATCGAGAAGGCGAACCTCGAAACGGTGAAACACATAGTATCCGATTACGATGAGGCAGAGTACGATGACATAATTCTCATGGCTGAGCAATATACGCCAAGCGCGGTGGACTACGTGAACCGGCAAGACAACTTTACCATCTTGACGCCTAAGACTAAGATGAACCTGGGTATACAGGATCTTCTTTCCGCCATCCAGAGCCTGACCATGAAGCTCTGCATAAAGAGGTGCGGGAAGGTCCCAGAGACCGAGGACGACTGTGAAGGATACGAGAAAGGCAAGCTTGTCTGCCCCGTCAGGTGCATAAGCGACAACGCGGACTTCCACGCCGAGAGGGGCTGGGCTAGGCAGCTGAAGATCGATTTCGAGAACCTGGTAAAAGTCGATAAGGCAGACCAGTAGGTGCAGTACGTGTACTGGCTTAACGTCGATTTCCCCACCAACATCTCCAAGCTTCATGAAGAGGGTTGCAGATACTGTAGACCGAAGGATTCCTTAGCTAAGGGCCGT
>CAZEMD010000070.1:0-8962 GCA_964513225.1 uncultured Candidatus Bathyarchaeia archaeon
GCTATGCTCCAACGTGGCCCTGGGCATCGCGTACTACATGATGAACGCGCCCACCGCCGCGCTGTTCCAGTTCGCCATATTCTCGGGCGCCATAGTGGTCTTCTTCCTCATCACGGTGATGCTGACGCAGGCAGGGCAGACCATGTTCGACGAGGAGGAGGTAACGCCATGAACTTTGAAAAGATAGGATACACCAAAGGGATAGGTTTACTAATTGTATTAGGGCTAGCACTGTCTTTCTCGTGGCTGTCGCTTCAGGTGGAGTTTCCTTACCACGAGGCCGACCCGGGGACTCAGCTAGTGCCCGCCGAGCCCTACAAGGAGATAGCCCCCACCGTCTCGAGGTTCATGTGGGAGACCCGTGGACAAGACGTCGCTCTGCAATCTTTCGTGATATTCGCGTCGGTGATATGCTGCTTGGCGATGCTGAAGGAGGAGGTGCCTGAGCGGTGATGCCTGAACTATCGGTGGTGCTGGTTTTCATATTCCTCCAGTTCCTCATCGGCCTAGGCTGCCTTACCGTGAAGAGGGATATGGTGAGGCTGCTCATCGGCATCGAGATACTGTTCAACGCCGCGAACCTCTGCTTCGTCGCGTTATCGTCGTACATGACGGGGTATGTAGACCCCTTCCCCCAGACCATAGTCATGATGGCCATAGTCCTGGACGGCTCGGTCATCGCCGTGGGGTTGACCATAGTGATTAACGCGTACAAACATTACGGTACCCTCGACATAAGGAGGCTGATGAGGCTCAAATGGTAGCCCAGATGATACCCCTTCAGGGGCTAGCCGTCCCCACGCCCGTGCTCATACTCGTCCTTGGAGGAGTAGTAGCCCCGTTCATGGGGCTGGCGGCGAAGAGAAGCAAGTTCATGCTGCGCGAGTTCTGGGCCATATTCGTCACGGCCCTGTCACTCTACTCGGTCTACCAGCTCTACCTCCAGGTGGAGGCCTCTGTCGGCCACGTGCTCGTGGTCTCGTCCTGGGGCCAGAACCCGCCTTTCTCGGGCTGCTTCGAGGTGGACATGCTGGGCGTGTTCATGGCGGGAAGCATAACCTTCCTCGGGGTTCTAGTAGGCATCTATAGCACGAGCTACATGGAGAAGGAGACACGGCTGACGGAGTTCTACACCCTGTTCCTTTTCCTGCTGGCCGGGATGGTGGGCGTCACCATGGCGGGAGACTTCTTCACGCTGTTCATCTTCTGGGAGCTCATGAGCATATCCAGCTACGTGCTGGTCGCCTTCCTGAAGCAGAACTGGGGGCCGCTGGAGGCCGGGTTCAAGTACTTCGTGATGAGCGCCACAGGCAGCGCCTTCCTGCTCTTCAGCATGGCGTTCCTGTATGGGATGGTGGGCAGCCTGAACTTCGCGTCCTTCGCGGTCGCCTTCAGCGACATGGCCATCACGCCTTGGACGGTGATACTATTCACCTTCCTCGTCGTGGGGTTCGGGGTCAAGGCCGCCATATTTCCGTTACACACGTGGCTGCCCGACGCCCACCCCGAGGCGCCGAGCCCCGTGAGCGCGCTGCTGTCTGGAGTAGTCATCGAGACGGGTCTCTATGGGTTGATCAGGATCATGTTCCTTGTCTTCGACCCGGGTTTCTTCAAGATGCCCATATCGGTGCTTGCTTTCCTAACCATGACGGTGGGGAACCTCACCGCCCTGAGACAGAAGGACCTGAAACGACTGCTGGCCTACAGCAGCATCGCCCAGATAGGGTACATGCTGGTGGGGCTCGCCGCCGGAACCGCCTACGGGGTCATGGGGCTGCTGCTCCACGTGTTCAACCACAGCCTCATGAAGGGAATGGCTTTCCTCTCGGCGGGCAGCCTGATACACCACGCGGAGACGAGAGACATAGACGATCTGAGAGGCATCGGGAGAGCCATGCCCTTGACGTCCTTGACTTTGTTGGTGGCGATGCTCGGCCTGGGAGGCATACCGCCTCTCAACGGGTTCATCAGCAAGTTCATACTCTTCAACTCCGCCATAGGCACCGGCCTGATCTGGCTCACCGTGGCTGGCGTCTTGAACAGCACCCTCAGCATGGGCTACTACCTCATCGTCATAAGGAACCTTCTGGCGAAGCCGGAGGAGGACCATGGCGTGCATGAGGCGCCGCTGCCCATGCTGGTGGTCACCCTTTTCATGGCCGTGCTCATAATAGTGTTCGGGGTGTGGCCTCAGCCGGCTATCCGCGTGGCGGACATGGCTGCCGCGGGCCTTGTTGAGAACGTGGCTGACTACATATCAGCCATCTTCACGCCCTAAACTTTTTTATCGGCCGAGAACCAGCGAACTCCTATTTCTCGATTTTCTTCAACGCTCTCTCGATGAGCCTCATGGAGGCGTCAACCTCGCAGTAGATGAACTTCATTATTGACTCCCTCGTCAACCAGCCCAGCCTCGTCACGGTATCTATCATCTTCCTGTTCCTGAAGATGACGTCGCTCATCCTCCGCAGACGCAGCGAGTTAAACAGGGTGTCACCGATGGCGTTTCTCCAGGCATCGTCAAACCCGTTCAGCGGTTTCCCTTCGAGTATGTAGTCAGCCACGGCGTTCCCCGCTATCCTGCCGACGATCATCCCCGGTGGAACCCCTCCGCCCACCGTCGGTATGGTGTGACCCCCAGCGTCACCCACCACCAACACGTTCCCTGTTGAAGTCCTCTCCAAAGGCCCGCCGACGGGTATATATCCAGCCTTAACGGCAGTCGGAACGGCCTTTAACAGCTTCTTCGAGGAGACTTCGTGTTCATTGACGAATCGTCTCTGATAGTCCCTGATGCTTACCCCCTTCTCCATGAACGGTGTCCTTGCGCCTGTGCCGACGTTCGCCACGTCCTCGCCTTTGGGGATTATCCACGCGTAGGTGCCCGGCGCTATGTCCTCGCCCAGGTACATGTCCACGTAGTCGGGGTCGTGCTCCACCCCCACCATCTCGTACTGGTACCCCACAGCGTAGTCCAGCGGGTCCTTGGATACGGGGAGACCTGATTGTCTGGCTATCAAAGAGTGCGCCCCGTCCGCCCCCACGACGGCCTTTGATCGGAGGTCAAACGTGCCTTCGCTGCCCCTAACCCTGACGCCGCCTTCTATGAGGCTCAGCGCCGAGGTGAACGGCGCGATTTGGGCCCCCGCCCTCGCCGCCTCGTTGGCCAGATGCTTGTCCAAGAGCTTCCTGTCCACCACCACGCCCTTGAAAGGGACGGAGTGCTCGACGTTGTTGGGGAAAACGAACTTCACGTGCTTGGTGCGGTTCACGATGCAGCTACCAGGCGGGTCAAAGAACTCGTCCAGACCCTCGACCCTGGGTGTGAGGCGCTTCATCTCGTCGATGCTCGGCAGGTACTCGCCGCACTTGTCCGGCACGCCTATCTCCAGCTCTCTCTCCACGAGAAGGACGTCGAGGCCCCTCTCTGCCGCCGCCTTCGCGGTCGCTGAGCCCGCTGGGCCCGCGCCGACTACGATAACGTCGTATTCTTGGTTTTTTTCTGGGTAACGCATTTCATGTGCTCCGGTGTCAGCTGGCTCGTATCATGTCTACGGACATCGTGTCTAGGTTTTCTGTGAAGTTCGAGTTGTACTGCTCCAGGAGCTCATCTAGAGACTCCTTTGCGTCAGATTCCGGGTAATAACTCAGGATGTTCCTCGCCTCTTTCGAGAAATCCTGCATCTTGTCAATGGCCTTCTGAAGCGACCCGGTCTCCTTGTAGACCCTGCGGACGAGATCGACTTCGAGGTCTCTGCTCTCCCCTCTGTAGACGGATAGAAACTTGGACCTGTCTTCGCCGTCTATGGAGCCGGAGTTTACCGCGTATATCAGCAGCAGAGACGGGTCGCCGTTCAGCAGATCGTTGTTGGGCGAGTTTTCGCTGCCCTGCGGGGTGAAGGCGTCTATGATGTCGTCTCTTATCTGGTAGGCGTTGCCGAAGGATTTCCCAAACCGGGCCAGTCTATCAACGTCCTCCGGGTCGTTCGACCCCATTATCCCCCCTAGAGCCGCCGCCGCCTCGAAGAGGCTGCCGCTCTTCAGGTAGTTCATGTGGAGGTAGTCGTCCACCGACATCAGTTTGTGCTTGTACTGGTTCTGCATGGTGATGCCTTGGACCATCTTGAGCGACGTCTCGGCCAACCATCCAACTATCTCCGGTTTTCCCGTCCTTGAGGCGTACATGAGGCCCATGCTCAACAAAGCGTCCCCCGTCAGCACCGCCTTCTTCACGCCATGCTCATAGAAGAGGGACGGCTCCCCCCTGCGGTACACGTCGCCGTCGATTATGTCGTCGTGGACCAGGGTGGCGTTATGGATCAGCTCTAAGGCCAAGAACATGTCGCGGGTATCGAGATAGTCGCCGCCCAGCATCTCGGTGCATAGTATGGCGATTAACGGTCTCAGCCGTTTGCCGCCTGTGGATATCGCGTACTTGGTCGTTGTTGCTAGGAGCGGGTGGATGTGGCTGAGGTCCAGTTCCTTGAGAGCCTCGTTGATGAACTCCAGTTGGTGTTGCCTATTCTTTATTTTCCGTACGCTCCTAACTTGGAACTCTCACCAGAGTACATCGGGGTAGGTTATAAAAATTGACCCAATGTACGAGCCGATGTTCACGTTCAATACGCAGGTTTTGCCCCCCATACGATGATCAGTGCCCCTAATATCTTGTCCACCCTGTTCACGTCCACCAAGTGGTTCTCGATGATGGCCATGAGCCCCTTGTTTGGGGGGAGCCGTTCATATGTATCATACAGCTTACTCCAGGGGTTCTTGATGCCGTATCCCGCGGTCAAGCCGGCCATCACCGGGACGAAGAACCTCATGTAGAAAGACATGAAGCCCCGGATCACCCGGTTATCCGGTTTTCCTATGTCGATGAGGAGAAACCTTCCGCCGGCGATCAGGGAGTCGCAGGCCTCTTTGACGACGAGGGGCTTGTAAAGCGAGTCTCGGAGAGCGTACGCCGATGTCACGAAGCTCATCGATTCCTCTCTGATGGGCAGGGCCTCGAACACGCCCCTGACGTAGTGGTTCCCCAACGCCTTGTTCCTGTGCCTAGAGGTCGCCAGCATCTTGTCGGAGAAGTCGAGGCACACCAAGTCACCGTCGTGGAGCCTAGAGATCATTCTGCTGTAGTTTCCCGGCCCCGAGCCCAGCTCCAGCGCGGCTCCCTCGCTACGCCCTATCTTGCTGAGGCCGATCAACCGGTTTCTGTCATCCTGGAACATCGATATTACGTGGTTTACCCTCTCGTACTCCTCGATTATCTGCTCGAGGGCGTCGACGACCTCGCCCCAGACGGTCACACCCAACCAACCGTCTACTTGCTTATGAACTCTTTTTATCGACGATGCTCCGATATAGTTTCGTCATGAAGCTTGATTCCCTCGGTGAACGCGACGCAGACACGGTGATCGTGATGTTCTGCGGCAAGGGGGGCGTGGGGAAGACCACGTGCGCCTCTTCGACCGCCATCCACTACGCCGAGGCGGGCCGTCGGACGCTGCTCATATCGACGGACCCGGCTCCATCCCTCACGGACATCCTCGGGGTGGACGTTAAAGGGAAAATCACCGATGTACCGGGGGTCGAGAACCTTGAAGCCGTCGAGCTTGATTACACGCGTGTATTTGACATGTGGATGGACAAGTTCGGCGAAGAGGTCTACGCGGTCATATCGTCATTCCTGCCCGTGGGGGACGAGATCCTGGACTACATCGCAGGCGCCCCGGGCATAGACGAGGAGTTCGCGCTCAGCTACGTCCATGATCTATACAATGGTGGAGAGTACGACGTGATAGTCTGGGACACTGCTCCGGCCGGCGGCACGTTGTCTCTCCTCTACCTCCAGGAGACTTTCTACACCCACATGAGGGACGCGGCGAAGCTGTACATCAGGCTGAAGGAGACGCTTGAGAGCCTCACGGGCCGCGAGAAGAGGGACCCGCTGAAGATCATCAGGGAGTGGGAGCAGCTAGCCAAAGACGTTCTGGACATGATTAGGGCGGAGAACACCACCGCCTACCTGGTTACCATACCCGAGGGGCTTGGGGTCTCCCAGACCGAGAGAATCAAAAACGATCTAGAGAGATTCGACGTCCATATCGGTGGGATAATAGTGAACAACGTCATTCCTCCCGAAGCCGACACGGGCTCCGAGCTTCTCACCAAGAGGATACAGGTCCAGGAAAAGTACGTGAAGATGCTGGAGGAGACGTATTCAGGCTGGCTCCCGTTGGTGAAGCTGCCCCTTCAGGGATACGAGGTGATAGGCATCGAGGCCCTCAGGGACATCGGTAGACAGCTCTACTCCGATGGGTTCACAGCCCAAGGTAGTTTAATAGAAACTTGACCGCTCCCTTCAGTCTCAGGCCGGCGAGCCCAGGCATCCGCAGCTCCTGTTTCGCGAGTCCTGTGGATCTCTTCGCCTCCTCCATCTCGTTCTTCAACTCGTCGTACCTTCTCTGTCTTTCAAGGGGGTCGCTCGTAGAGTCTATGATCTGGTCTATCCTGCGCATTATGGTCCTCGCCATGTTCAGGCCGTGGCTCACCTTCTCGCCGTTGACGCGGCTGGTTACGCCCACATCCATCTTCAGCCGGTTCATCCTGATCATCGCCTCGTACGTCGTCTCGGCCAACTGGTCCCGGGTCATCCAGTCCGTTTCGTAGCTGAGGTACAGCTTCCAGCTCGGCTGGTATAGAGCCTGCTTGTGCTCCCTCAGATTGGAGTATAGCCGGGTGAACCCGTATCTCCCGGGGTCCTCGTAGATCATGCTCCCCGGGTCCAGGAACGGGGCCATGGGCGCGGTGAACGTGAATATCTTCTTGTCGTTGTCCATAACGTCGTAGAGGTGCCGGGCGTACTCGACGCTTTCCAGCGCCGACTCGGGGGTCTGCCCGGACAGCCCCAACATGAAGTAGACGTCGATCTTATCGGCCCCGTGCCTCAACGCGCTGTCGATGGTGTCCTCCATCTGGGCGGTGGTGTAGGGCTTACCCATGGTTCTCCGTACCTCGTCGTCGTGGGACTCGGGGCTTATCTCTATGGTCCAGTTGTCGGTGCTGCCGGACAGCTTCTTCATCCAGTCCATGGGCACGGCGTTGAAGAGCTCGTAGGTGACCGTGTTGTCTAGGTCGGACTCCTTTATCCCGTCCAGAACCTGTTCGGCCCATCTTCTACCGCCCTGTCTGAGATCGCCTATGAGGAATATGGGTGCCTTGAAGTACTCGCTGATGACGTTTATCTCCTCAACCAGCCTCTGGGGCGACTTGAACGCCGGGCCGTCCCTGTTGAAGAACCTCTTGAAGGCGTTGCAGCTGCCGCCGCAGGTGATGCAGTTGTAGCTGCACCCTTTGCATGTGAGCACGGCTGTGAACGGGTAGTCCATGAAGCTCTCGTAGGGGAGGGTGCTCTCCAGGTCCCGGTGCCTGAGCACAAGCTTGATGACCTGCCCGTAGTCGACCCATAGATCATCTATCTCGGTCGGGACGAAGGTCAAGGGGTTGACCCGCTTACGGTTTTCGCCTGTCCTCCAGGTGAGGTTCTCGACCTTCTCAGGCGCCTTCCCTTGATCTATGTGGTTCATCAAGTCCAGGAGGGGTTTCTCGGTGGTGTCCCCCCTGAGGATGTAGTCTATCTGGGGGAAATGTTCTATGATCTCCTCGTGGAAGTAGCTTGCGCTGAGCCCGCCGAGGAGTACGGGGGCGTCTGGGCGATGCTTCTTGACCAGTCCGGCTATGTCGAGGGAGCCGGCCGCGTTGGCCAGCCAGTGGAGGTCGAAGCCGAAGACCCTGGCGTCTATCTTCTCTATGAACCTCTCTACGTCGAAACCCGGGTCTTTAAGCATCTTGACCGCCAGGTTCACTATCCTTACCTTGTACCCGTTCTGTTCGAGGTAGCCGACCATGCTGACGAAGCCCAGCGGGTACATCTCGAAGATGGGCGTAGACGGTATTACGTCGCTTATGGGCCCATACATGGCGGGCCGCGTCCTGAAGTCGTAGACGCTTGGCGCGTGAAGCAGCAGCAGATCGACGCCGGGCATACCTACGTGTTCAACCTGACCATATTTTAATGCTGTTCAAACACCGGACGCTTTTCAGTGGTTCAGCCCTACCCATGTTTCAAGTGTTGTCGTGGGGTCAAAGCAGCGACTGGTATGCGAGGTTGAGGAACTCCCCGATGGTCAGAAGCACGCCGTAGTGGAGCGACAGCTGGGCCGTAATCTGATCAGAATTAAGCGGCATCTTGACGTTGAACTCTTTAACTATGCCGTATGCCTCCCGTAGGCTCAGGAACGCGATGACGCTGAAAGGCGAGAGCACCCCCGCGAAGATCAGCACGGCCGTGGCGACGTACGCCGATGAGAGCAGCGTCTTGTAGTATGCCACACCCTGCTGTTCCTCCTTGTTCGTCGTCAGCGTGGATATGCCGATGCTCGCGTCATACTCCCTGTCTCGTATGTTGTTGGCCAGAAGCACGAGCGCCACCAGGAGCCCGATGGGGACCGAGGCAACCATGGCGTCCAGAGACACCACCCCCGTGAGGGCGTAGTACGCACCACCCACCATAAGCGGCCCATAGGCTAGGAAAACGCATATCTCCCCGACCGAGTGGTGTTTCAGCTTGACGGGGTCCGCCGTGTAAAGCACCCCCAAGACCACGCCCAGGGCGCTGAATATCAGCACGGGTACGCCGCGCAGCCACGCCAAGTAGAGGCTGATGAGCAGCCCCACGCCATACAGAGAGAATATCGCCTTCTTGTAGGCATCCTTGTCGAGTTCCCCGAACAGCAGCGGGTGTGGACGGTACTCGGCGGTGGGCGCGTTGGCGTCCACCCCGTGCTTGACGTCGTACCAGTCGTTGGTCATGTTCGCCGCCATGTGGGCTATCAGCAACCCGATCATGGTTAGCAAGAATATGGGCACGCTGAAGCTGCCGCTACCGTAGGCTAGGATG
>CAZEMD010000071.1:0-8927 GCA_964513225.1 uncultured Candidatus Bathyarchaeia archaeon
TCGGCTGCAGCCGCCGAAAGGATTGCTGCGTCGTGTTTCCTTGAGCCCAGCTCGTGTTTCACTGCCTCAAACATCTCCTCAGTGGACAGTATGTTTATCACCTTGGCCTCCCTCGGCGGCTTCGCGGTCCCCGGCCCATAGACGAGGGTAACCTCAGCCCCCCGCGCCAGAGCGTTACTCGCCAACGCCACGCCCATCTTCCCCGAGCTGGGATTGGTGATGTACCTGAACGCATCCAGGTATGCCCTCGTGGGCCCTGCGGTTATCAGCACACGCCTCCCAACCAAGTCCTTCTTTACGGTGAATCTGTCAACGACCGCCTGCACGATCTCATCGGTGTCTGGTATCTTGGCCTTTCCCTCCTCCATCCGCGGCATCAGCACAGTGATGCCTATCGTCTCCAGCTTCTCGATGTTCTCTAGCACGATCGGGTGTTTATACATGGAGGCGTGCATCGCCGGGGCGATGATGACAGGTATACCCGCTCCTATCCCGGTTGTCAGCGTCGTTGTCACGGGGGTGTCGTCTATGCCGGCGGCGACCTTCCCTATGGTGTTGGCCGTGGAGGGTGCCACGAGTATGAGGTCGGCGCGTTCTTCGTGCTCACCCGCGTATGTGACGTGCTCGATCTTGCCTGTGAGCTCGGTTACCACAGGGTTCCCCGTTGCCCACTCCACCATGTCGGGGTGGATGATCTGTTGAGCGCTGCGCGTCATGACGGCGTAGACGTCGGCGCCCCGCCTCATGAGCTCCCTTGCGATCTCCGTGCTCTTTATGGCGGCGACGCTGCCCGTTATGCATAAAACTATCTTCTCTCCCTGCAGCTCCGTCGACTTTGAGCCGATTATCTGCTTTGAGGTGTGCTCCCCGAAAGCCATTCCTGATGCCTCTCATTGGGGCGTATATTTCAGGTAATTAAGCTTTGGGTGAGAGAAAATATGTATGTGGTCACTGTTCCTCTAGTTTTTCCTCGATGTCGTCCAGCCGTTCACCCATCTCTTCGAGCGTCTCCTCTATGGAGTCTATCTTGTCTATCAACGCTTGGATCTCTTTCTCGAGGTCTTCTATCTTCAGTTCGACGGACATTATCGGTAGGTTTGAGATTAATCGGTTTATAAATTTGTCGAGGCTAGCCTTCCCTCGCCTTACGGAGCATCTCCCTGTACCACTCCCCGTCGGCCTTTACGTATTCCTTCACGTCGATCCTCATGGGGTCTCCGTCGTCCCTGAGCACTACCACCTCCGATATCTGGCTGTTGATTATCTTGCGCTGACACCTCTGGCATGGAAGAGCCATGGTGTAGTTGTCTTCCCTGTCCAGGCCGGCTATGTAAAGCGTGGCGCCGATCCTGTCGGCCCTGTTGCTGTTTATTATGGCGTTCTCCTCGGCGTGGACCGCGGGGCAGTAGTCGTACGCCTCTCCGTGCGGGGCGTCCATGAGGTCCTTGATGCAGCCCACCTCGCTGCAGTTCACGACGCCGCGGGCGTTCCCGTTGTACCCGGTGCCCACGATGGTGTTGTCCTTTACTATGACTGCCCCGAACTTGCGGCGGAGGCACGTGCTCCTGGCCGCGACGCTGAGGGCTATGTTGAGGAAGTACATGGTCTTGTCGGGTCGGTCCATGACGAATCTATCACGCATAAGCGGTTTAAGGTCTTTCTATGGGGAACCCTTATTGTCCTAGAGCCCTTGTTAATGTTGGGCGGGCGATGATATGTTTGCCCCTCTGAACCGTGATGAGGATCTTGAGTTTGGAGCCCGCTCACCCGAAGACTTCTTATCGTTCTCGGCGTTACACTGGTTGACCCGATATGCCGCTTATAGAGGTTAAATGGTTCAAGGGAAGAGACAGGGAGACGAAGGCCAAGACCATCAGGCTCCTCACGGAAGCCATGTGCGAGGCGGTGGGCTGTGGGCCCGAAGCCGTCACCGTGATAATACAGGATGTCGAGAGGTACGAGTGGGGCAAAGAAGGGAAGCCCTACGCGTAGCCCACGCAGATCAACCCCTTTCTTCACCCGGTTTTTACTGGTTTAGAGCGTCTCTTAGCTCCCTGATCACGGTCTCCTTTCCCACGAGCCCCACGTAGGGGCCGAACCTGGGGCCCTGAGGCTTACCCAGCAGTATCCTGTAGAGCACGGGGAACAGTTTTCTCGCCTTGACGCCGGTGCTCTTGGAGACGGTGAACACCGCGGCCTGGTACTCCTCCTCGTTTGACGCCTTCTCCAGTTTATCCATCACGGCCTTCACGGCCTCTTTTTCTTCGTCGGTAATCTCGACGTGGGCGGGCTCCCCTTCCTCGAAGTCCTGCACCCAGTTGAGGGCGTACCCGATCCTTTCGTCGAAGCCACGCCTGGTCTCCTTCAGGTACCCGTACTCGCCTAGCTTCGTCTCCATGAAGTCGTGCTCGGCTCCCTCCGGCGCGTACCTGGCGAGCTTAACCATGAGGTTGTAGGGCACGTGGACCTGGGGCTCCGATGGCGGCTTCAGGAGGTGGCTGTACTCGTAGAGGCCGGTGAGCTTGTGCCTCTCCAGCTCGTCATTCACCCTGCGTTTTCCGAAGTAGACTTCCTCGAGGTCGTCGAGCTCGTCCATGTGGACGGGTACATCGTCCACGCTGCCGCTCTTGGTGCCCACGAACCGCTTGTATATGAGGAGGTTGAGGCTCTCCTTGCTCCCGTACCTGTACCACACCTGGGGTGTGAACACGTTGCCGGTGCTCTTACTTATCTTCCTGCCGCCGCGGTCTACGAACATCTCGTACTGGACGTGCATGGGCGGCTCCCACCCAAATATCTCGCGGCAGACGGCGTCGTTGACGCGCACGGAGTCCGCGATGTCCTTGCCGTAGGCCTCGAACCTGATGTCCAGGGCGTGCCAGCGGGCCGCGAACTCCACCTTCCAGCTGAGCTTGCCGTTGCCGCTGGTGACGTCCACCTCGCCGCTGTGGCCGCATCCCTCGAGCCACTGGCCCTTGACCTCCATTCCTTTGCAATCGTACTGTACGGTGTGGCGGGAGGAGTCGTAGTCGTGGGCGTAGGTGGTGTATATCCTTCCACAGTTCTCGCATACCACGAAGTAGGGCAACGCCTCGGTGTACTTCTCCTGCCCTGAGACACTCTCTATGACCCTGCCCACCCTATCGTGGTTGTCCAACAGGGTTATGATCTCTTCGTTGAGGATGCCCTCCTGGTACACGTTGTACGCAGACATGGGGGTGTATTCTACGCCGGTGATGTCCAGCGCCTCCTTGAGGAGGCTGCTCATATGCTCGCCGAAACTGAAGTGACAGTCCCCGAAGATGTCGGGGATAGTGGCCACGGAGTACCCAAGCCACTTCTCAAGCTCGTCGGGCATCCCTCCGGGCACCTTCCTTAGCCCGTCCTTGTCGTCTGCGAACGCGATGTACTCGCTGTCATATCCTAGATTCTGTAGCGCTAGGGCTATTGCGTAGTTTCTGAGTCCATCGGCTAGGCTGCCGATGTGGGGGTAGCCGCTGGCTCCGAGCCCGCTCTCCGTCCGCAACAGGTCCAGGCTACGGCCGAGCTTCTTCTCCCGCTTCACCAGCTCATCCGCCGCTTTGTCGTACCACGTCCCGCGTCCGATGATCTTCGGGTTGTCTATTGGCCGTAGATTCAAACCTGTTCACCTCTCAAGTTCCTGTAAGGTCTACACGGTCTACCAGAAAAGAGTTACTTATGGCGCTGGGTTTTTACGGAAGCCACCGCATTGAATGGTCATGGCGGAGACCATAGAGAGCAAACCCAGGGTGACTAACGCCTTGATCGCCATCTGCGTCCTGCTTTTTCTGGCGACTCTGTTTGGTTCCGATGGTCTGGCGGTGAGCCTGCTATACGAGTATGGGCTCATCCCGTCCATGGTTGGCTTGGCCAGCCCCTTGAGCCTCTTCACCTACATGTTTCTCCACGGAAACCTGGCGCACCTGGCCTCCAACGTATTCGTGCTCCACAGCGTAGGCAGGGAGGTTGAACGGGACGTGGGCTCACTGAGGTTCACGCTAGTTTACCTGGCCTCAGGGGTCTCCGCTGGCATGATCCACCTGGCCGTCAACCCGGCGTCGAACGTGCCCGTCATCGGCGCCTCGGGAGCCATATTCGGTTTGATAGCCGTCATGCTGTTGTTGATGCCTTTCAAGGCGACGACGGCTTTGATACTGCCGCTTCCAGGGGTTGTCATGGGTCTACTGCTGGTCTTGGTCGAGATCGCCGCCGTCATGGTCAGCGTCGAGTCGGGGGTCGCCCACGACATGCACCTGTACGGCTTCCTCGTGGGCTGCGTAGGCGCGTTCGCCATAGACCAGGACCGCGCCTTCCGGGGGCTCGTGATAGCGTTGCTTATACTGGTGGCGCTGTACGTCTGGGCGGTTTACTTTGAGGGAGCATCGTTCATCGGCTAGATGTCCATCAAGGCATTGGGCAGCTCGGCGAGGCTGTCGATGATCCTGTCCACCCCCGCCTCCTTCATCTTCTCGACGTTGCTGAAGTACATAGGCACAGCAACGGTATAGGAACCGGCCTTCTTACCCATGATTACGTCGTGGTGGCTGTCTCCCACGATGACGCCTCTGCTTGGCTCAACCTCTAGCACCCTGTAGCATTCGAGAAGCTGGTCGGGGTGAGGCTTTGTCCTGTGCTTTGTCGTGCATCCGACGACGGCCTCGAAGTAATGGGCTATACCCTTCTCTCTAAGCGCCTTTTCAGCGGTTGTCTGGGAGTTTCTCGTGCATACCCCCATGGGTATGCCTCTGTCCCTCAACCACTCAAGGGCCTCCGAGCAGCCGGGCATCTTGGCGCACAGTTGAATCCCTTCCTCCTCGTATCCGCTGAGCGTCCTGTAGACCGCTTCCTGTATGTCAGTCGCCTTCCGTCCTCCGTGGTCACCGGCGTTGAGGTCGTACATCTCTTCGAGCATGCTCCATAAGCCCTTGGCTCTGCAGGCAGCGACTTTTATTTCGTCACACCCATGCACGATGTACGTCTTAAATACGTCCTCTTGGGCTCTCTCCCAGTCCACGAATCCCCCCAGGTTTATCAACGTGCCGTCGAGGTCGAAGACCACCGCATCGACGTTTTGCTTCAAGTCCAGCGTCTAATGCGGCTCATCGTATTTAGGGGGTCCTCCATGGGCCATGGTTCTTGTTCAATATTATAGATTCACAATCCCTTTTAGCGGGGCGCCGGTGGTTGAGACAGCCGGCTGAAGGAGATGCATGCGTCATGGATGCGGGAGACTATAGGGTACTCCTAGTTATAGGCAACGAGAACGACGCCAAGATCATCAAGAAGTACTTCCAGATCAACGGCGAGGCCATCACCCTCGACTACGCGCCCGACGCCGACGCCTGCTACAGAAAGCTGATAGAGCAGGTATACGATCTCATGATCATCGACTACGCTCTACCCGACAGCACCAGCGTCGAGATCGTGAGGGAGCTCCGGGAGATAGACGTGTCCGCCCCCATCATAGTCGTCGTGGGTGAGGGCGAGGCAGAGAAGGCCGTCGAAGCCGTGGAGGCCGGCGCAGACGACTACGCCGTCAAAACGTCGAAGGGGCTCAGTGACCTCCCGAGCCAGGTCGAGGGACACATCGATGACTACCACAGGAGGTTCCTCACCGACGAGAAGCTCAGGGAACGCAGGTTCGAGCTGTACCGGAACAAGCACGTGTACGGCCTTTTGTCCACGCTCCACAACCGTGCCTTGAGGCACATCGCCCCCATATCCCACACCACCCACGGCTACAACACCGACTTGATACCCGGAATATCTTCCAGTGACCGGATGCAGAAACTACTAAACATCCTCTCCCACTACAGGGTGCTCCACAGGACGAAGATAGGGATGAGGATGGTGTGCCCAAGCTGCGGCTCAGACGACGTAGCACCGGTCTTCAACTGCCCCAACTGCGGCAGCGACGTGTTCCATAAAACGAGGAGACACTACGTCTGTGAAGGAATCTGCGGGGAGAGATTCACAGAGCTTAAGAGGGCCTACAGCTGTAACCGGTGCAGGGAGAGGTTCCAGGAGAAGGACCTGCTTTTTGACCCCGTCTACATCTACTCGGTGAACGTTGAGCTAGAGCAGGAGGTAGCTGAGTCCATCGAGAGTATCAGGGAAACGATTAGGAAGCATACGATAACGGAGCCCGAGAAGCCTGAGATTAAGCCTGTCATTAACCGTTGATGGAGCCCCGGGCGGGATTTGGACCCGCGATCTTTTGCTTACCAAGCAAACGCTTTAACCAGGCTAAGCTACCGGGGCGTGACTGCACTATGGATAAAGAGCCTTGTTTTTTAATTTTGCCCCTCATGCTCTTTTCTAGGTAACACACTGATTATATTGAATATTCTAAGATGGATTCACTGGGGATGTGTTACTCCAAAGAGATTGAAAAAGGTAAAAACGTTATTACATCGAAAATAGGCGTTTTTAGGCGCTCGTTTAAAACAAGTTCCAACAACCCAACCACTTTCACTGACCACTCTAGAAATAAATTTGGGGTAAAATATGAAATACTTATATATACCGAAATTATATTTTTTGGTGGACCAACCCTCAATGATAGCGGTTAACAAGCGACGATCGGATATCGTCAAGCTCATCCAGGCGTGCAAGCTTGAGGCATCGCAAAGAAACAAGAACATAGCGACCATAGACCCCGTCCTTAAAACCGCGAAAAAACTATTTCCGTTGCATACGAGCGACGAGATATATGAGCTGAGCAGCACAGTCCTATGGATGATCCTGAACGAGCCCGAGCCTCAGTTCCAGCAGACCACGCTACTCGTCCATATCTAGCCCGGCTAGCTCCATAGCCTTCCTCATGTTACCCACGTCAGCCCTCCTCTCATCCATGGGCGTCTCCATGACCATGGGAACCTCCCTAAGCACGCTGCCCAAGATAACCCTGAACCCTTCCTCACCGATGTTTCCCATACCGATGTGCTCGTGTCTGTCCAGCCTGGAGCCGAGGGGGTCCCTCGCGTCGTTCAAGTGGACGAGGTGAAGCCTGTCGAGCCCAACGTGGCTATCCAGCTCGTCCAGAGCATCGGATAATCCTCGGTGCGTCGCTATGTCGTATCCCCTCGTGTAGGCGTGGCAGGTGTCCATGCAGAGTCCTACCCTGTCTGATTCGGCTCTCTCGATTATCCTGCCAATCTCTTGGAACGTGGAGCCCACCTCGTTGGTCTTACCCGACGTGTTCTCAAGCAGGAGGATGGGCGTCTCGTCGAACTCGGCGTTGACGTGGTTAAGCGCCTCTACCACTCTCTCCATTCCCCTTTCGGGACCCGAGCCGAGGTGGCTGCCGAGATGCGTCACAAGGTACCTTATCCCGAGCCTGTTACACTTCCCGATCTCCGCCTTCAAGGTGTCCACCGACTTCCGGTAGTTCACCGGGTCCGGGGTGCTGAGGTTCGGCAGGTAAGGCATGTGACTGAAAACCGGGTCTATGCCCGTCTCCCTCAGCCTATCCTTGAACCTCTCGACCTCCTCCTCACGGAGTTCCCTGTGCTTCCACATCCGGGGGCTCTGGGTGAATATCTGGAACGTGGAGCAGCCAATGGCCGCGGCTCGGTCAACAGCCTTGTCTACGCCGCCCTGTATGGAGACGTGGAAGCCCAGTTTCACGTACAAATAACCGAACTCATAGATATTATAAATAATGGAAGGGTTTAGCTGTGCTTCTTTATGGCCGCCTCTAGGATGCCTAGCCCGGTCTCCAGGTGTTCGTCCTCTATGGTGAGCGGTGGGTGAAGCCGTATGGCGTTGCTGTAAAGCCCAGCCTTCAGCGTCATGAGGCCGTTCTTGAGGCACTCCTTCATGACGGCGCTGCTTGTCTCGGGGTCAGGCTCCTTGGTCTTCCTGTCCTTAACGAACTCCATGGCCAGCATGGGGCCCAGCCCACGGACCTCGCCTATGGGCTCGTACTTGGAGTAATACTCGTCGAGGCGCTTCCGGAGCTTCTTCCCCAGCTTCGCCGACTTATCCACAATCTTCTCCCGTTTAATGATATCTGTGACCTTGAGGGCCGTGGCGCAGGCGATGGGGTTTCCACCGTAGGTGCCTCCCAGGCTGCCCGGGTATATGTCCTTCATCAGATCATCCCTTGCAACCACCGCGCTCAGGGGGAGGCCGCTGGCTATGGCCTTGGCCATGGTCATGAGGTCGGGCACCACGCCGTAGTGCTCTATGGCCCACATCTTGCCCGTGCGGCCGAAGCCCGTCTGAACCTCGTCGTCGATGAGCATGATGCCGTGGTCCTCGCAGAGCTCCTTCAGCATGGGCAGGAAGTTCTTGGGCGGGTCGATGAAGCCCCCCTCCCCCTGCACCGGCTCGGTGATGACGGCGCCCACGGTGCCGGGGTCCACCTGTGTCTTGAATATGTTCTTCTCTATGTGGTTTATGGCCGCCTTGCCGCACTCCTCTTTATCCGTGGTGCCCCAGGGACAGCGGTAAGCGTAGGGGAAAGGAGTGAAGTATACTCCGGGGACGAAGGGGCCCAGCCCCACCTTGTACGGGTCCCACTTGCCCGTCAGGGTCATGGCCATGTAGGTGCGGCCGTGGAAGCTGTTCTCGAAGCTCAGTATGTTCTCGCGCCCCGTGCTCTGGCGCACGATCTTGACGGCGTTCTCCACCGCCTCCGAGCCGCTGTTCAGCATGAGGGCGCGCTTCTTGAAGCTCCCGGGGGTGATCTCGGTCAGCCGTTTAGCCAAGGCGACGTAGGGCTCGTAGTTGGCGACGTGTATGCAGCTGTGGATGAGCTTGCCCGCCTGGTCGCTTATGGTCTCTACGACCTCGTCCACGCAGTGGCCCAGGCTGGTGACGCCAATGCCCGAGGTGAAGTCCAGCAGCTTGTTACCGTCCACGTCCGTTACTATGCAGCCCTTGGATGAGGCTATGCTCAC
>CAZEMD010000072.1:0-8900 GCA_964513225.1 uncultured Candidatus Bathyarchaeia archaeon
CCTTCTCGATGGTGTACTTGAGGAACTCGGCGCAGAAGAGGCCGCACTCGGGGTAAGTCTTCTTGTATGGGCACCTGTAGCAGTACGGGCTGGCGATATGCTTGAACTCCTCGTATATGCTGAGGCCCTTAGCCTGCCTGTTACGGGCGCTGCCTCCGACGCTCACCATGGCATAGGTAGATCCGTGGTACGCGTCCCAGAAGCTGATGATCTTGGGGGCCTCCCTGTATAGCTGGGCCAGCTTGATGGCCACCTCGTTGGCCTCGGTGCCGCTGTTCCCGAAGAACGTCTGGCACAGGCCGTCTGGCGTGATCTGGGCCAGCTTCTTCGCGAGCTCGATCTGGGGCTCGTTGTAGTAGCTGGGCGACGCGTATGCGAGGCTGTCCAGCTGCTTCTTGGCGGCCTCGATGGGCACCCTGTTGCCCATGCCTATGTGGACGTTGTAGAGTTGGCTGATGAAGTCCAGGTACTGTTTGCCTTTGGCGTCCCACATGTGGACGCCCTCGCCTTTCACCATCACTATCGGTTTGTGGCCGGGGCGAGGCTCCCACCGCTGCACTAGGTAAGACTTTGCGTCCTTCAGGAGCTTGTCTTCTTTCTTGTCTGAGAACTTGCTCATGAAACCACTGGAGTAGAGGGGGCGGATGACGGTAAATCACTTGCGCTGGGTCGCCGGGGGCCTCCGCTGGGTGAAGGCGTCTCCGATCCTGACGCCCCCCGTGTGGTAGCCGCGGTCCCCCGTCCCGAACAGCAGGGGCTTGATCTTCTGGGTGTCCGGCGCCCCGTCGGTGAGGACATCCTTGTCTGCCTTGACGTCCAGTATCTCGCCTATGAACTCGGTGTGGAGCCCTATCTCCACCACCTCTATGGCTTTACACTCCAGCACCAGGGGGAACTCGTCCACGTAGGGTGCGTCCACTAGCATGCTCTTCACGGCGGTCAAGCCCGTGTCTTTGACCTTGTCTGTGTCCCTGCCTGACGCTATGCCCATGTAGTCCGCCTCCCTCCAGTACTCCTCCCCGGGGACGCTGACCGTATATGCCCTACGGCTCACGATGTTCCCGTGGCTGTACGTCGCCTCCCTCAGGCTCACATAGATGCATGGCGGGCTGGAGCAGCAGACGCCGCCCCACGCCGCGGTCATGAAGTTGGGTCTACCGTTCTCGTCATAAGTACCCACGACCCATACTGGCGTCGGCACAGCCCATGTCTTGGCTCCTAGCGACTCCTTCATGTCAACCATAAAATGAAGAGAGATCAGTTAAAAAAAACCTTTTAGCTCTCCCGCATCTGACACCCACGCGTGCGAAGGTACCTAATGTAGCCTTTTTACCCTGCCAAGTCTTTTAAAAACACGGCGCATGCATAAAAAACGAGTCCTCGTAGATTGAGTCCTGAAGTATTGACTTATGGTCAAGGACTCAGGAATTAAATATGTTACAATGTTTAAACCAATAAAAAGGTAAATGGATCTAGGATGGAGGCAAACGAGGAAGGCGAAGTCGATAGAGACTCGATAGCTGCAGAACTTTTCGAAGCCATCTCGCACCCCACAAGGATACAGATACTGGAGATACTGGAGAAGGCAACTAATTAAAATAATAAATTAGGCGTAAAAATGCATACATATACGTGATTATTATATGTTATATTTATACATAATTAATGATCATGGGAGTAAAGTCCTACAAGGGTATAGGGATAGCCATAGTTCTCGTTGCTCTATTGTCGTTGACACAGTTCTTAGTGCTCAACAATAAACTCGAAGACATAAGAGCGGACCACAAAACTATCTACGACTCGCTTAACGATCGAATAAACGAGCTTCAGAACCATGTAAGCACCCATGAAGACACGATAGAAACATTATCAGAGAAAATAACAGAACTCCAAGAAATCGTGTACGAACTGGAATCGGAGTTCCAGTATTCATCAGGATTCACCGAGGTAGATGACAACGACAGGCTCAGAATCAGTCGAACACGGGTAGAGTTCGATTCGATAAACCGCATGGATGAAAACACGTTTCTCTACAAGATGTTCCCCCGAGGCTTCACAAGCTTCGACGCATCATTCATTGCCTATTTCAGCAAAGTCGACCCAAGTAATGATCTTTACAACAGACTGAACCTCTTCACCACCGCCAACGAAGCGGACGACTATATAGCGTTAAGAGATTCGGGAAAACCTCAGCTCTGTGTGAGGATACGGTCCAACGACCTCGAGGAAGGCTTCAGGGTGGAACTGATGGAGACGTGTGACTTCGACACCAACGCTGTTAGAGGCAACACAAGCTACGCGTTAGACACAGAGTACTTTTTCAGCCTCTCGAGAAACCAACAAGCGGCCACACTGTCCATCTACAAAGACAGTCAGCGTTATGAGCTAGTGGAGAAGCTCACACTGTCGTTGAACTACACTGGCGAATACAATGTCATCATGTTTCCACAGAGCTGTGGATACCATAATGGAGACTATTCCACGATTGGGTACCTCGACTATCTCAACTTTGCGATTATGGATGAGGGAGGTGTCTTGCCGTTCCTCTATCTTCCTACACTGGTTTACCACAACGATTTCGAAGCGTACGAGATAGGTACCATTCCTGAAGGTTGGAACAGGACAAGCGGAGCCATAAATGACACTGTAGGGGTTCAGGGCGTCACCAGTGTATCCGGATCACAGAGCCTATGGTTCAAAGAGGCTGGAGGCGATGACCAGCGAATCGAGGTGAGGACACACAACGTCTCTGAGCTATCGAACATCGAGATCAGGTACAAGCTGAAGATCAGCCATGAGCGTGCTGTGGTTCAGATAGCCAACGAGACGGGTGCAACCGTTTTCATGGTTAACTGTAAGGTTGATGACATGTGGGGGTACTGGGTGGAGAAAGACTCGTGGAAAGTGATTCCATTCTCATCTATCCCGGTTTCTGGGGAGTGGTATGACGTGACGATACTCGTTGATTCAGAGCAACAGCTGTTCAGGGTGTATGTAGATGGATCTGACTCTGGTTGGATTAAACCATCTAAGGGCTGGGATCATATCTCGTACATAACGTTTCGAGGTAACAACAATTACCCGGGTGAGTTTTGGATCGACGATTTTACGCTCTCAGAATTTACATGAATGCATTCATTCAAAGGGTATGTAGCGGTTAAAATAATTATATAGCTGGTTACTCTGTACTCGCCAATGCTGTTATTTACAGAGCAAATCTATTAACAAATTGAGATTTTTATCACAAGTTTAGGATTAAACCCTTTTTAGATGCGCCGGCGGTCTTCATCTGATGTCCGCGCAAAGGGTCTCAGACGGCATCCACATCATAGACTCTCCCTACCATGGGAAAACCGGCGTGCTGGGTACATACGTCGTCGCAGGCGAGAAGGTTGCGGTGATCGACCCGGGGCCCGCGAGCCAGGCGCCGGGCGTCATCGAGGCGTTGGACCGGCTGGGCGTCAAGGAGGTCTCGACGATAGCCTTGACCCACGTCCACCTGGACCACGCCGCAGGATGCTGGGTATTGCTGAAACGCTACCCCGGGGCCTTGGTGCACTGCCACCCCAGAGGTGTCGACCACATGGTGGACCCCTCCAAGATAGAGGCAGCCGCCCGGGAAGCCTTCGGAGACAGTATACGAGAGTACGGAGAGATACGCGGCGTCCCCCGGGAGAAGGTGAACGCGTCCGATGACGGGGAGAGGCTGGATCTGGGCGGCGTCCAGCTCCAGGTCTACTACACGCCGGGCCATTCCTCCCACAGCCAAAGCTACTACGAGCCCCGTGGTAGGGTTCTATTCGCGGGGGACGCAGCGGGGCACACACCCGACAACCTGGGTGCGGTGATCCCGGCCAGTCCGGCCCCGTACAACCCCGTGCAGGCAACCGAGAGCCTGAAAAGACTGGAAGCCCTGGACCCCAAGATCATCTGCATAGGGCACTTCGGGTTCCACGGCGGCGCAGCTAAGTGGCTCAGAGGCTTCAGGGGGCAGGTTCAGCTCTGGGAGAAGATAGCCTCCAAGGGCGTCGAGGAAGGCAGTAGCCTCACAGACATGTATCATAGGGTGCTGGACTCCGACGGGGAGGCGCAGAAGCTCGTGTCCAAGCACCCGGACGCAAAGAGACACTTATACAGCAGCCTCGCGGGCTTCGTGAGCTACGAAAAGTGGGTCAAGTCGAGGAAGTCTCCTCGTCGAGAAGGACCCGCCAACTAGCTACCACCCTCGTAGCCCCTTTCTCCATGTATGCATCGCGGGGATGCATGGGCTTCAGAAGACCTATCCTATCCGGTATTCCCACATCAGCGTACATCGTGAAGTAGCCTGGGTAGTCGTCTACGACTCGCGCCACATCGTACCTATTCACTACATCAGACAATATGGCCCGTCTTGCCTCGACGGCCCTGCCGGAGTGCCAATCCTCAGCCGAGACCATGAAAAGATCAGAGTCACCCGAGGGAAACCCATGCAACCTAAGGGCCTCCAGAGTCTGGTTTCTCGTGTTCTCGGTTCTACCCGTCAAGTAAACTATGCTGCTTTCTCGAGCCCAAGCGTTTACGGTTTCTGCGGCGTAGGGGATGGCCTCGTCTAGCTGCGCAAACTGGAATCCTAGTTCCTCCTCGCAGAGAAGCAGCCTGAAAAAGCGGGTCTGGTGCTCCCTAACGCTCTCCAGCTGCTGGGGCGTGGCGTAAACCTCGAAGATCTGGCGCAACGCCATGGATTCGATGATCTCGATGGGCACCTCTCGTCCAAGCACCTCCCGCCATATGGCCTGCATCCTCCTAGTGGTGTCGAGGACGGTGTCATCAATGTCAACGATGACGCAGCTCAATAAATAGCCCTCAAACCTGTTGAGGCGCATATGATTATTAACCCTGCCCCATTGACTCGATAAATCCATCAAAGATCCATATCTCAGTCTCTGTATTCCAATCCGAATCCTGTCTCCGGAATCCCTAATATCCATTGACTGCACGCAATCAATGGGATGGCTCAAGTCAGTGGAAGGAAGGCTAACTCAAGCGTCGGGGCCGCGATAGTCCTGATGCTCTGCATAGCCGTCTTCGCCGCCACACTCTTCTACCTGATGACCAGCCCGGGAATGTCGCTAGCGTTCGACCCCAACAGCCCTGAAAACCCGTTCCAAACGGGGGAAGACCAGCCACCGATCACCAAGCAACCCAAGTGGGTCAAGGGCCCATGGTCCATGGAGCAAGCCTTAAACGACCTCAAGGCGAACGGATGCGCCATAGTCGAGAAGACCGACAAAGAAGGCCTGGACGACGCCAACGAGGTCAACTACGACGGCTTCAGGACCCTGGCCATGCGCCGTAGGATAGTATACCTGATAGCAGACGAGGGCACCGAGGCCCTTATGTTGCGTCTGGAAGACAACTACTACGTCTGGACCCCGCGGGAGAGCTAAGCCTCACACGGCCGCTGCGCCATATAGACTTGTATAGCGGGGGCCATGTCCACTCCTGAATCCTAAGCCATTATATGGGATCATGCCTCTCCATTCGCTGAGATGTCCAAGGTAGCCGTCGTCAAGGGGGAGAGGAGCCTCGAAACCGTCTACAGGGCGCTGGACCATATCCCATACAGGGAGGCACTGGAGCCGTGGAGCCGGGTCCTCGTCAAGGTGAACTTCATAACCACCAAGAACTGGGCCACAGGGGCCACCACGGACCCCGTGGTGGTTGAGGCCATAATCAATAGGGTGCGGGACCTAGGCAAGGAGGTCCTCGTGGTCGAGTCGGACGCCCAGATGACCAACGCCGACAAGGCAGTGGTCGCCAGCGGCATGAAGGAGACGCTGGACCGTGTGGGCGTCGAGTTCGTCAACATGAGGCACCTCGAAGACAAAACAGAGCTCCCCGTCAAAAACGGCAAAGCCCTCAACAGCATCAAGGTGGCCAGTATGGCGACTGACTCCGCCATAGTCTCGGCGGCCAAGCTCAAGACCCACACCGGCACCAAGGTCACCCTGGGCATGAAGAACATGTTCGGCATGCTAACCACCAAGTGGAAAGCCCGGTACCACGTCCACGGCATGGATAAAGTCATACACGACATATGCCTCACCCTACCCCCCACCCTCACAGTAATAGACGGCTTCGTCGCCATGGAGGGACGAGGCCCAGTCCACGGAAAACCGGTGCAGATGAACACCATAATCGCCTCCACAGACCCCGTCGCCGCAGACGCCACCGCAGCCAGAGCCATGGGCATCAACCCAGACACCGTAGACCACATCCGTTGGGCACACGAGTCAGGCATAGGCCAAAAAGACGACGCACAGATACTGGGCGACGGCGTGGAAGCCGTCAAAAGAGTCTTCGCACGCCCATAAAAACAGATATGACCCGTAGCAGGTCACAGGTTTGAGGCGTTCTCCACGCTTATCTGCATGGCCGCCGTCGGGTACAACGCCACAGAAGCACCCTCCCCGTGCACATCGGTAAGCATCTCAAGGCAGGCGTCCCACGTCTTGACCCACCGGCTGCCCTCGCCGTAGTAGAGCTCGTCGGCCCTCGCCACCTGGGGCGTGACACAGACAACCCTGCTCATCCTCCAGGGCTTCTTTACGTACGTTGTCTTGGTCCACCCCCTGCCGCCGTAGTCCTCGCCGAACCTGCCGTTGTAGTGGTGGACCCTGCAACCCTCCGGCGTGAAGAGGAGGAACACCATGTCCCCGCCCATCCTCACCGAGTCCCGCATGATGTGATACGCCTTATAGCCCTCGTTAGCCATGGGGTAGCCATTACCCACAACCACGTCGGCGTCCCTCACCAGCTCCGTGGCGTAGTGGCCACGGGCAAACTCGACTCCCTCCCTGTGAGCCTCCACCAAGTCCCCGCACACCAGCCCCGCGACGTCGGCGTCCGCGTTCAGAAACGCGTTGACCACGAAGTCCAGCCCCGCCATCCTGGCAGCCTCCTCCGAGTCCAGCCGCCTCGCGTTCTCCGCCACACGCCCCGGCCCCGTACCCTCCATGATCCTGTGGTTGTGGGTGATGCTGTCTATCCCGGACACGCCGGGCAGCAGCATCTTGCTGCCTCCCCCGAACCCGTACCCGAAGTGAGGCATCATCGCCCCGAGAGAAACCTTGAGGTCGCAGCTCATGACCTCACGGTTAACGTGCACAGGCGTCCCCCTGCTTGTCTCCCCCAGGTCCACGGTGTTCTCGTAGCAGTTATGGTTGAACACCAGAAAACGTTCAGGCACCTCCTCTCCCAGCTTCTTCCGGAAGTCCATGAGGAGGCGGCCGTGGTGGGCGCCCGTCGCCATAACGAAAACTATCTGGTCGTCGGACAGGCCACCGCCGTGCAGCTCTTCGAGCACAGCCGGCAGCATCTGGCTCTGACGTGTGGGCCGGGTCATGTCGTCGAATATGATGCAACACTTACGCCTGCCCTTAGCCAGCTCGCGGAGGGGCTCAGAGCCCACCGGGCATCGAAGCCTCTCGGCGACCTCACCCATGGTGAGCCTGGGCGCGGCGTGCCCCTTCATCCTCCTCACGTGCACATTCCAGCTGTCAGGGAAGCCCAGAGTCTCCGGCTCCCATCCGTAATACTCCCACGCAGGAACCTCAACAGTCTGCATGGTAGTCCATGCACGTTACTCGTCTAAAAAACCCGTTACTACAAATAGGTTGAAACAAAGAGAGGGAGTGTTACTCCTCGATGATCTCGACGTTAGCCCTGGGCACCATGACCACCTTGCCGTCCTCCAGCTCGATGTTCACGACACGCACCTTGCTCTCGGACTCGAGCTGCTGAAGCTCCACCGGCAGGCTGTGAACCTTTCCGATTGCCCCGAAGTAGGGCTGACGAATGATCCTGATGGGGGTCCCAGGCACCATCCCCTGGGACAGCGCCTCGGCCTCCACCTCAATGTGTTCCTCGTGGGGGATGATTATCTCAGGCCTCAAGACCCCGGCCCTGATCTGGGTGGCGCCGTTGACGCTGGCCAGATACCCCTCGAACTCCTTGAGGAGCTCGAAGGTGCGCTGGTTCATAGTCATCTTCCCGAAGCCTTCCGTGATTATGATGGTTATGCCCACCTCCTCCTGACCGGTGATGGCTACGCCGATCTCCTCACCCGTGAACGTCGTCAGGTCGTCGTGCCTGATGCCACCGCTTACTATGGCGGAGACACCGACATCGACTGCCTTCTTCAAGGCGTCCAACGTGACAAGACTTCCGCCGATGAGCACTTTGCCCTCGTGTTCAGGTTTCATCATGTCGGCGTCCACCACCTGGGTGTTATCCTCGACGACGACGTGGACGTCACCGTGGGTCTCACCGCCGATGCCGAAGATCCCCTGGATGAACGCCGCGTTTGTCTCGATGACGGCGCCCTCCCTGGGCATGACCTCCACGACGGTGCCCGGGATGTAGGCGTCCACCTCCACCGGTATGGGCGCACCCCTCAGGATGACCTGCCCTGTGATCTCGCTGATGCTTTCAACGGTCCCGTCTATGGGAGACTCGACGTTCTTCTTGATGAACCCGAAAAGGGCGCTGTAGAACGCCATCTGCTCGCCCTTCTCTACTGTGTCTCCCACCTTCTTCTTCATGAACCGTGGGAGGTCCTCAGGCTCTAAGCCCAGCAACATGGCTACCTTGACGATCTCAGGGTCTCCGCTGATCTCCGTCCTGGCGACGATGTCGTCGTAGCCAACCTTGTCGCCTACCTTGGGGAAGACCTCTCCTAGGATAGGTAGACGTCTCAGTTTGTCGACTTTCATCGTCTTCTTTACCTTGAGGCCCGGCGTATAGGCGTGGGCCTCCTCGGCCTCCTTCTCTTCTCCGCTCGTCTTCTTCTCTGTCGCTGCGTCTACCATCTTAGATCAACGCCTCCAGCTTGCTCTCGTCGTATAGATCCATCGCCTTGA
>CAZEMD010000073.1:0-8839 GCA_964513225.1 uncultured Candidatus Bathyarchaeia archaeon
TGCCCCATGGGGGCCATCTCCCTGGACGCGGACGGCAAGTCCGTGGTCAACCAGGACGAGTGCGTGGAGTGCAGCACATGCTACAGGGTGCTCAGAGACGAGGGGTACTGGCCCCCCTTCGTGAAGGCCGTGAGGAGCGTCCTCACTTTCCTGCACCTGCAGTACTTGGCGGCGGTGGACGTCTGCCCCACGGGCGCCCTGACCCCGCCGGACCTGGAGTACCCCCGGAGCCTCCGCGCGGCGTTCAGCGACCCCACAGTCGTCCACGCCGGCACCGGCGTAGGCGGCAGGGGCACCGAGGAGATCAAGACCAACGACGTCACGGGGAGGCTGCGCGAGGGAGACGCCGGCATAGTCGTGGAGCTAGGCCGCCCCGGCACGGGCGCCCGTTTCCGCGACGTCGAGAAGGTGGCCATGGCGCTGGCGCCTCTGGAGCCCCAGTTCGAGCCCTTCAACCCGGTGACCCAGCTCATGGTGGACACGGAGACCGGTAAGATGCGGGAGGAGATACTGGACGAGAAGGTGCTCTCGGCCATCATCGAGGTCAAGACCAGGCTGGAGAAGATACCGGACTACCTGGAGACGCTGCGGGCCATACAGGATGAGACCGACGCCGTGTTCAGCGTGGGCATAGCGTCCAAGTGCCTCCCCGACGGCTCCATCCCCCACGAGAAATGGGTCAGGGAGGCCGGGTACACGCTGTCGCCCAACGGCAAGACGAACCTCGGGCTGGGCAGGCCCCTTTTCAGGGAGGATGGGCGATGACCAACACGCTGCACAGGCAGGGAGCCGTCGACGGCCTCAGCGAGGACTACGTGATCTTCGTCACCATGGCGAGGGACATCAACCGGGATGGCTCGGCGCCCAAGATCCACGAGTTCCTGCGGATATGCCAGAAGCATAACCCCGTCAACATCGGCAGCAGCAAGATGGGCACCGTCCTCCAAGATGACGTGAGCTTCCAGGGCCTCGTCACCGGCCTGAAGGACGGCTCGACGTCCGCCGCCGTGTTCACCGACCTCGACACGTTGAAGAAGGTGCTGGCGGAGCTCATCGAGGCGGACCTGGGTATATCCATTAATGTGAGCGGGCTCCTCGAAGGCGTGCAGGAGTGCTGCCACAGCAACGGCATCGAGCGGCACAGCGTCGAGCACTCCCTCGGGTTCTGGGGGTCCAGGGACCGGCTGCCAGAGAGAGACGTCCTGGAGATCAACACCCTCTGCGGCCACGGCATGGTCTCGTTCAGCCTCATAAGGAAGATGATGGAGCAGGTCAAGATGAGGAGGCTGACGCCGAGGGAGGCCGCCGAGATCATGGGGAGGTGCTGCGAGTGCGCCGTGTTCAACACCACCCGAGCCGAGCACCTCCTCGAAAAGGTGCTGGAAACCTGAGGAGAACCCG
This sequence comes from uncultured Candidatus Bathyarchaeia archaeon, assembly GCA_964513225.1. GTDB lineage: Archaea > Thermoproteota > Bathyarchaeia > TCS64 > TCS64 > RBG-16-57-9. The sequence continues at coordinate 1,402 of CAZEMD010000073.1, forward strand.
CCTCACTCGTCCCGGCTCTAACTCGTCTTAGTGTTCATGATACACGTTAAATCCCCGGGTACACGATCAGGAAACGGTGATCAAGCGACGATGTCCGTCGAGTGCAGTATAGAGGAGATAACTGGTAGAACCGTCATCGGGAAGACCGTGATCGACGGTGAACGCGACTCCAACGCCGGGGCCGTCGCGCTGGACACGTTCATAGTGGCGGTCGACCCCTCCTCAACCGCCGAATCCGCCCCCATCTTCAGGAGAGGCATAGAGGAGCACTTCAAGCTGCCGACCAAGTACCTGCATGTCACGCATTACCACGGCGACCACACCATGGGGATAGGTGCGTTCCGTGACACGGTCGTGGTCGGCGCGAGACAGCTCCACCACCAGATGACGAGAGACGGCATACCATATCCGCCGGAGCTGACGTTCACCGACAAGCTCATCATAGAGGACGGCGGCCACCGGGTGGAGCTTCTTTACGCCGGCGGCCACACTGCCTGCTCGTCCGTCGCCTACTGTCCCGAGGAGAGGGTAATCTTCCTCGGCGACCTGCTCTTCGCGGACGAGTTCCCGTGGGCCGGCGACCCCAGCTGCGACCCCGACCAGTGGATAGCCTTCTTCGAGAAGACGCTGAGGATAGACTTCATCCACGTCGTCCCGGGCCACGGCCCGCTATGCGGCAAGGAGGAGGTCAGGAGGCAGCTCCGCTTCATGAAGGAGCTGCGCGTGAACACCCTCAAGGCCATAGACATGGACGCTGGGGCGGCGGCGATAGATATGCCCAAAATCTACGATGAGGTGCCGGGGTCACGGGACACGAGGACGGCGCGGCACTTCTACGAGTTCTACTCGAAGAAGGGCTAGAACATGTTTTAACCCGGTAAACCGGTTGATGGTGTATGCCCGAGTACAAGGTCAAGATCACCGTGGAGAAGAACTTCAGCCCCGAGGACGTCTTCGGCGAAAAGTTCCACCGACCCTCCGGCATGGAGATCGTGAAATGCGACCTGGAGGAAGGCGACACCTTCATGGTCACCGACGGCAACATGCCTGAAGGCTTCTGTCACCACGCCTGGTTCGGGATGTACCCTAAGGTCACCTTCATCCGGTACGGCGGCGAGTTCGACGACTGGGCTGGGAGGGGCGTGGACTACGTCTGCTGCCCCGACGGCATCCGCCCCGTCGTATTCAAGCTAGAGAGAGTCGACTAGGGATCAGGGGGTACGACGTGTAATGACGAAGGTGAAGATAACCGTGGTGAGACGTTTCGGTCCGGAGGAGGTCTTGGGCCCCGGTCACGGCTTGAAGGGTCTCTCAGGCGACCCCATCACCAGATGCACTTTGTTCGAGGAGGGCGCCGAGTTCACCGTCGATGACATTGAACGCATGCCTGACGGCTTCTGCGGGTGGGCGTGGCGTGACATCTATAAGGACCTCTCGGTCCTCTACTTCGACGGCGACTTCTATCGCCCAGAGAAGGGTATGGCGTATGTCTCCTGCACTGACGGCCGTAAACCGGTGGTCTTCAAGCTGGAGCGTGTAGAAGAATAGCTGTAATCGACGCTTATTCTCCTGTGTTCAGGTGAGGGAGATGGATGTCCAGCCGGCGCTCCCGCTGTCCCCGCCTTCAAGCATCTTCGTGGTGAGGACCACGTCGTCGAACTCCACGAAGCTTACCCCGCCGTAGCTGACCCTCCCGTAGGCGGAGTCGTCAACGACCCGTCCCTCGGTGTACTCGGTGGTTCTCCCGACCTTATGGATCTGGTCACCCACCGTCACCGGCGTGATCTCCTTGTCCACTGGACTCCACCCGGCCGCCCTGATGTGCTCCGCCTTGCAGAAGAAGCTGGACTGGTCGCTTCCCGCGAACCCGAGCCCCATGAAACCCCCGCACTCCTCGGCCGTGTGCAGCCTGACCTCGTAGTCCACCGTCGGCTCCGCCACCGCGAAATCGATCTTGGCGTTCTCGACCAGGTAGAGCTCGAACCGCGTCTTCCTGCCGAGTAGGGAGCTGACGCCGTTCAGCACGCCGGCGACGGCGTTGGAGACTGCGCACTCGCTTCCCTCGAGGGGCTGGTGCCAGAGGTAAGTCCCCACCACATCATCCGGGACAGTGCCCCCGTCTGCTCGGCCGGGCTGGACGATGCGCGTCTCCACGGAGGACGGGGTCAGGGGGTCGTCGGCGAAGACGTGGGCGTTGCTGCCCAGCGCCACCCTCCCGGCCGAGTCCTCGAAGAACCATCCCAGGGTGCCCGCGGTTATCGCCCAGTTACCTATGCTTACCCCCGCGACGAGTGGGCGTGTCCTCGCCACGTGGGTCAGAGGGTGGGCGTCCAGGGCCTTCATCTCGCCTATCTCGACCACGTCCGTGGGGACGCCGTCGATCTCCCCCGGTATCAGGTCCCCGAGGCCGAGAGACGAGGGGTCCAGCTTCCGGGAGACGTAGACCCTTATCACCTCCTCCTCCACTTCCTCCCCGTCCCTGATGCGCTTCCTCAGCTTCTTCGAGTACCCGACCACGTTCCTCTTGCCCCGTATCTGAGCCCATACGCTATCTTGCTTCATCTCATGATAATGTCCGGAGGGGCAATCAAAATCCGTTGCGGTCCAGGTCTAACTCTGAGAGTGGATAGAGGAAACGACGGAGGCCCAGTTTGAGCTTCACAGAGGCGATTGCATGCAAAACGGTTATTACCCACGGCATATTCTTGTGCTTGGCGGTGCGGTGCCATAGAGAATAGAATCTATCCTGAACCCGCGCTTCCACCAAACCGGAGGCGCGCATAGTCTCCCCATTTCTTTACATAACTAAAGCTGTTAAAAGACGAAAAAACACATGCTTTTAGACGCTTCAACTGGACTCGCCTAAAGACTTGTATATATACGCAGGCGAATCTCTTCGTAGCCACGGTGAATGGATTGGTGGATGAAGCTCAGACTCTCGTGGGGGCGTGGAGGCTCGTATCCGTCGAGACCAGAGACGAGGGCGGCGAGCTGGTTCGCCGCGGAGAACGCAACGGCTACCTCATCTACAGCCCCGGCGGGTACATGTCGGTCTCCTTCATGAAGGAGGGGCGCCCAGTGTTCAAGTCAGGGGACATCAGGGGAGGCACCGTCGAGGAGAAGATCGCCGCCATAAACGGTTACGTCTCCTACGCGGGCCGGTACAAAGTCAAGGACAGCGCCGTGGTCCACCGCATCGAGGTGAGCCTCTTCCCCAACTGGGTAGGCGAGAGCCAGGAACGGGCTTACAGGCTAGAGGGCGACAGGCTCACCCTGAGCACGCCGCTGATGCTCGTCGGCGGGAGACGGCTGAGCACCCACCTGGTCTGGGAGAGGGTCTGAGGAAGCCGAGTCCTACTCTAGGTTGGTCTCCATCACTAGGAAGTCCGCGGGCTCTAGCCTGAACCCGAAGCCCGTCAACGCATCCTCGACGCCCGGTACGTGTGATGGGAACAGGCAGTGGAGCCTCTCGACGCCGTCCTCCGCCGCCTTCTGGGCAGCGAACCCGAGGCACGCCTCCGCGTCGCCGGCGAACAAGCCTATGTGCAGCCCGTGCCTCGGCATGAACCGTGCGCCCATGGCTACGACGCTCCCGGTGACCGGGTCCGCGTAGACCATGCCCCTCTCGGCGAGGTGGCCGCAGAGCGCTGGGTAGAGCCTGTAGAACGTGCGGTTCATGACTAGCCACCCGCCCCATGCCCCGCTGTGCCTCATCAGCAGCTCCGTGGCCCGCTCGGGGTCCGTGACCCTCCTGAAGCCGTATTCGGCTTCGGTCTCTGGGGGCGTCTCCATGAGGGTGCCCCTGAAGGTCTCCGCCACCCTCAGCCCGTAACGCTCCGCTAGGCCCTTGCTGACGACGTTCCTGACGCCTGTGTACATCCTCATGGTCTTCACACCCTTCTCCCGGGACAGCCTGAGCCAGTGCTCGTACAGCCGTTTACCGACGCCGAGGCCCTGCCTCTGGGGCACGACGCGCAGGGTCTCCAGCCACGCCGAGCCGTCGGGCAGCAGGGTGTACTTGCCGCACCCTATGACCTCTCCGTCGATCTCCGCCACAGTCCAGTCGCCCTCCACGTCGTCCATGAACATGTCCCAGACGTGGGGGACGTAGCTAAGGTTCGGCGTGCTCAGCGACTCGACCCAGATCACCTTGTCAAGGTCCCCGGGCCTCGCCCTGCGCAGAGTGATCTCTGGGTTAACCGTCATGACACCCCACTAGGCGGGCGCCGGGATAAAAATGTGAAGGTGACGCGGCTAGCCCTGTCTAAGCTCCTTCACGGCTCCCTGCAGCCAGCCCCCGAGCCTCTGGGCCGCAAGCGTCGCCGACTGCTCGGCCTCCCCCTCCCCGAGGCCCGTCATGTATAGGACGTTCCCTTTCTCGTCCTCCACCATGAGCCGCCTCGGCGGGTCGTGGGTGCGGTCGGGCACCACGTAGAGCGGTCTCCCTATGTACACCATGAGGTAGGGGCCTGTCCCCGTGTCCCGGGCTACTCTTCCCCCCTTCGCGAGGCCTCTGAGCCATCCCCCCTGCCTCATGGCCCACATTGTGGCCGTCTTCCCTGGCTCGGGGTCGCCCAGCTCCGTCATGTATAGGACGTTGCCCTCCTCGTCCTTGACAACGTACCGCCTCGATGGGCCGCCTGCATCGTCCGGGGTAACGAATAGGGGCTCGCTCATCCCACGTTAATTGAGGCCACAGAATATGATTTCTTTGATGTGAACATGTGTCCCCTGAGGCTCCGCGGCATTCCGAGAAAACAGAAAAAGTTAGGGAAAGGGGGGGGGGTGTCTACTTCTTCCACTGGTCCAGCGGAGGGTCCAGGTCCGCCGGTATCGGCGACTTGTACTCCCTCCCCGCCTTCCTGCGCTTCAGCTCGTCCCACGCCGCCTCACGCATCTCGGGCTTGGTTAGCAGGTCTAGGCCGGTGGCGGCTATCACCTTGCTCGCGTAGAAGAGGCTCTTGTGGCCTATGCTCATTCCGCCCATGGCCACGTTCTGCCAGCTGTGCCCCGGCGTCCCAAGCACCCAGGTGGCGGTGCCGAACTCCATGGTGGGCGCCTGCCAGCTCACGTCGCTGACGTCGGTGGAGCCGTGGCTCACCTCGCCGTCGTTCCAGGCGTCGGGCACCGTCCTATCGATGAGTACGTCCATGAGCTCCTCCCAGCCCGGCCTCTTGCTCTTCCACAGGCTGGTCCTCTTGTCCTCCATGGAGATGGATTTGGCGATCTCCTCGGCGAACTCCATCTCCTCGTCGGTGTACTCCGGTGGGCCTATGAGCCTCATGTTCTCGGCGACTGCGTCGCTGAGGGTCTTGCTGGGCACCTTGTTGTAGATGCCCTTGATGAACTGGACCTCCAGCTCGGTCTCCGTCATCAGCGCGGCGCCCTCCGCTATCTTAAGCACCCGCCGGTATATGGGCTCCAGCTGGTCCCTCTCGGGGGCCCGTATCAGGTACCAGCTCCGGGCGTAGTCTGGGACCACGTTAGGCTGGCCGCCGCCCTCCTCGATGACGTAGTGCATCCTGGCGTCCTGTATCACGTGCTCCCTGAGGAAGTTGACGCCCGTGTTCATGAGCTCCACGGCGTCCAGGGCGCTGCGCCCCATCTCGGGGCTGCCGGCGGCGTGGGAGGTTTTGCCCCGGAAGTGGAACTTGACGGCGTTGTTGGCGTTGCTGCTGCTGAGGCCGCCGACGTTCATGCTGCTGGGGTGGTGGCTCAGCACGGCGTCTACGCCGTCGAACACGCCCTCCCGGACCATCCAGACCTTGCCGCTGAGCATCTCCTCGGCTGGGCACCCGAAGAACTTGACCGTCCCCTTTACTCCCGTCTTCTCCATGGCGTACCTCAGGGCGATGGCTCCGCCGAGCCCCGAGGTGCCGTGGATGTTGTGGCCGCAGCCGTGCCCCGGCTCGCCCACCTCTATGGGCTCCTTGTGGGGCACCGCCTTCTGGCTGAGCCCCGGGAGGGCGTCGTACTCGCCCATGACGCCTACGACGGGCTTGCCTTTGCCCCAGGTGCCCACGAATGCGGTGGGTATCCCGGCGACGCCGCGCTCCACCTCGAAGCCGTGTCTCTCGAGCTCGTCTGCGAGTAGCTTGGCGGACTTGAACTCGACGTACCCGAGCTCAGCGTAGCCCCATATCTCGTCGCTGATCTCCGCGAGACGCTTCTGGTTGCTGTCTATCCATTCAAACGCTATGCGTTTTCCTTTTTCGGACATGACTATCACGGTATAAACTACGGGAAGAGCATATTTATTATTAACAATAATTCCCAATAAAATTTGACGAAATCTTTACCTTGAGACCAACCGGAAGCCTGCCCAGAGAATAGCATGGCTTCGCGTAGACATTACGGTATGACTATCTCTGGGGTCGACACGAAATAGACCCTCATTCCATAATTCTTTCACATGTGATACCGGAAGAATCCGTGATGCTAAGGCGTAGAGAGGCGGTTAGCCCCGCCGTCACCACCACCATACTGGTAGCGGTCGCCATCATGCTGTCTATCGGTGCAAGCTACTGGATGATGGGGGTGTCTACGCAGGGTACCAGGTTCGAGACTATCGAGATCACGACGGCTTACAACAGGTTGGAGACCAACGTTACCAACGCCCACTGGAAGATAGTGCTAGGCGTGAAAAACACGGGTTCTGACGCCGCCACCATAGGCGAAGTGTTTGTGAACGGCGTCCCGGTGAACGTTTATGGAGTATCCAACGGAGGAAGCCTGCCCGATGCTTTTTGTACAGGCACAAGCATATCGTCAAGCGGCTTGACTTTGATGAGTGGAGAAGGAACGACTGTCTATGTCTGGATTGGCGGCGATCTGATTACTTCAGGGACCTCTTGTGAAGTGAAGCTGCACAGCGAAGCCGGGATGGACTACCTGAGACTCGTCAAACTAGTATGAGACGTTGCTGGGAACAGGGGCAAGCTCCGTGAACTCCATCTAAAAACACCGATACAGCAAAAGTCAGGTTAATCATTTGATATTAGACACAGGCTGGAGCCCCGTGGATCCCGCTCCATAGATTGAAATACCCACCCCTTACTGGATTCTTGAACGGATTTGGATTACAAGTACAGGAGCAGGGTGCTGGACAGGTTGGGCGTCAGGTCGTGGATAAACGCCAAGAACTGGAGCACCGTCATAGGCGGGACATGGATAGATGACAGGGTCCTGGAGGCCATGAACGAGGTCGCCAAGACCTTCGTGGACATGTATGAACTCTTCGCCAGGGCCGACGCCAGGGTCGCGGAGCTATGCCGGGTTGAGGACGCCCACATAACCACCGGGACCGGGGCGGCTCTGGAGCTCGCCGTGGCCGCCTGCATGGCCGGCGACGACTACGGGAGGTGGATGAGGCTACCCGACACGGAGGGCATGAGGAACGAGGTGCTGATGCCCAGGGGCCACGTCATAGCGTACACGC
>CAZEMD010000074.1:0-1495 GCA_964513225.1 uncultured Candidatus Bathyarchaeia archaeon
GGGTGGGCTCCGGCTCTGGGGCGGGCTCTTCTGGCGGCTCAGTCTCGTCGGGCTGTGGCTCCTCGGCTGGCTCCGTCGGCTCCTCCAGCGGCGCATCCAGGATGGAGTCTATGACCACCCCCGTTCTGGTCTCGGGGTCCACGGCGGCGAGGACCACGTCGCCGACACCCATCCCTCCGCTCCTGTAGAGCTCCTCCGCCCTCAGGGAGGCTTTACACCACGCATGGGCCGGCTGGCCGTCGCCGTTGTACTCCACCAGAAACGGCTGATAGGAGCAGGGGTCCGTCTCTATGATTCTGGCCTCGACCACGTCCTGGAGGGCACCCGAGTCCAGCTGGGCCCCCGCCAGGCTGCCGTTGTCGAGCCGCATCAGCTGAAGGTTCAGCGTTATCGATGAGAGAATGAAGACCGTCACGACTATTGTTCTCGTTATCTCCTTGGCTCCTTGGTCTTTCATGTCGGTGTACCGTTACGGTTGGGGGTGATATAAATAACGTTGGAGAGAGAATCTGTATTTCAGCCTCTTTTTAGTTTTTAAGTAAGAAAAAATCTTTTTACGGTTTATAGGGGATTATTTTAACTTAAAATAATTGATCTGTGTTCTATGATGTTAAATTTAATATCCCAATTCCCGTTAAATTATTAAGAATAATTTTTTTCAATTACTCCTTCAACCCTGCGTCGAACAGGCTGAGGATCGCGAAAGCTTTACTACACGCAGTTCCGGAGCGTTAAGGGATGCTCCCCAGCACCTTACACACCATCATCGCCACCGTCGCCATCAGCCTGACAGGGTTCATAGGGTTCTTCACCCTCAGCGAGAAGACCCTCCACCGGGTGCTCTTCGTGCTCATCGCCTACAGCGCGGGCACCATCCTCGGGGCGGCGCTCTTCGACCTGCTGCCCGAGGCCGTGGAGCTTGTGGACGAACACCTGGTCTTCCCCATCGTCGCAGCCGGCTTCGTTTTCTTCCTCTTCCTGGAGAGGGTCATCTACTGGTACCACGGCCACGGCCACGAGTATGAGCGCGGCGAGGAGAAGGTAACCAAGGGGTTCGCGTACCTGAACCTGGTCGGGGACTTCATACATAACTTCATCGACGGGATGATAATAGCGGCGGCGTTCGTCAACGGTTTCGTCGTAGGGCTCACGGCCGCCATCGCCGTCCTCTTCCACGAGCTCCCCCAGGAGATGGGGGACTACGGCATACTGGTCTACGCTGGCATAGAGAGGCGGCGGGCGCTGCTGCTGAACTTCCTGGCCGCCGTCAGCGTGATAATCGGCGGCGTCTTCGGCTCCCTTTTCATCGCCTCGGTGGAGTGGCTCGACGGCTGGATGGTGGCGTTCAGCGCAGGCGCCTTCCTGTTCCTCTCCGCGTCGGAGCTGATACCCGAGATGCTTGAAGAAGACGACAGGTGGAGGTCGGTGATACCGCTGGCTATCCTTGTGTTCGGGATGCTCACCATATACAGCCTCGGGCTGGTGTTCCCCCACG
>CAZEMD010000074.1:1505-8795 GCA_964513225.1 uncultured Candidatus Bathyarchaeia archaeon
TCCCTGTCCACGGTAGTATCATCGATGAAGATAGTAAAGCCGGACGAGGAGGGGCTCAAAGAGGCCGCTACCATAATGCTTGCCGGCGGCGTCGCCGTGTACCCCACGGAGACGTTCTACGGGCTGGGCTGCCTGCCCAGCGACCCAGACGCGTCGAGGCGCGTCTGCAAGATAAAGGGCAGAGCCGACAAGGCGCTGCCCCTCATATGCGGGAGCGTGGAGGCGGCTAGACGCGTAGTCCAGTTCAACGCGGCTGCCGAGCTTCTGGCCCAGAGGTTCTGGCCGGGGCCCCTCACCCTGGTGCTGCCCAGCAAGATCAACTACCCCATGTGGGTCACCCACGGCAAGAAGACCTTAGCGATCAGGGTGTCAGGCAACGAGGTGGCCCGGAGACTCGCGTCCATGAGCGCCGGAGTGATTATCAGCACCAGCGCCAACAAGTCGGGCAAGGAGCCGCCGAATACGGCGAAGGAGGCCGCCGACCAGATCGGCAGAGAGGTGGATATCGTGGTGGACGGCGGCACGACGCCCGGCGGCAAGCCCTCCACCATCCTGGACCTCACGAGCGACGAGCTCTGGATACTGAGAAGCGGCCCGGTGACAGGCGGCCAGATAAAGAAGGCCCTGAAGGGCTAGAGCTTCCAGCCCTTCTCCACGAGTAGGGCGATGTTCCGGTCCAGGGGGGCGCCCACTGCCCTTGCCGCCGGCTCGCACTTGGTCCTGAAGATGTACATCAGCGGGCAGGGCGCGGGGTACTCCGTCAGGGTCTCCCAGTTGGCCATCCCCTTGGCTACGATGACGTCGGCGGAGTGGACGCGTTCCAGGAACCAGCCGAGGCTCTCGTCCAGCCAGGTGCCCATGGCCGCCATCCCCGTCGTGATGACTTCGTCGGCGGACTCCGTCATGCCCACCATCTCCGCGTCCCTCATGGTGGCGTCGTTGACTATGGGGCCGTCCTTGACGGCGACGGTGACGTGGGCGCCCAGCCGCCTCAGCTCCTCGACCACCAGGGTGTCGAAGGCTATCTCCCCGGCGTTGTCCGTCAGGAACAGAAGCCTGGTATCCTCGTCTATGAGGTTCTTCAGCTCGTCTGTGTCGTCGATGTACAGGCCCTCGTCCAAGAGCTCCATGGCGGCGTCCATGTCGCTGTTGCTCCCGGGGACGTCGTAGTCGACGACGTTCCCGAGGCAGCTGATGAGGCAGGCGGCCCTGAGCCTCTCGGCCTCGGGCTTGCCATCGACGTATTCCCTTAGCCCCGTGAGCAACTCCAACGCGTGCATGTTGGCTTCCCGTTTCTGGTCCCGGTAGGGGTCCTCGCACCCCGTGACGCGGGCGATGAGCCAGCCCCGCTCCGTGCCCAGCACGCTGGGTACGGCCTCGGAGTTGAACTTGTCTCCCATGAGCTTGAGGAGCGCCTCCATGGCCTCGCGCCGGGTCTCCTCGTCCTCGGTGCTCAGCCTGATCATCATGTAGCCCCTGTGTAGGAGGCAGTAGCCGCACCTTGAACCGACCTTCAATGTTATCACACGGCAACTGTGCAGGTAATATAAAAAAGATGCCCACATGATTATTGGGTGATGAAGTACAACCTTCTAGCGACGACGGACCAGCTGGGCCTCAGCCAGGCCACCAGCGAACTGTGGATGAACCTCAGAGCGATAGGGGACGAGAACCCCAGGGTTGACAGGTCGAGGATCAAGGGCCTCATCCTGGCCCACACGGGCTTCGACCCAAGGGAGGCCGTGAGCCTTCTTAGGCGGCACATGGGGGAGGAGCCGGACAGGTACAGGGCCGTGTACAGGGTGATGCCCATAATGGCGTGGGTTGATACCGATGTAGACGAGATCGTCGCCGAGGTCAGGAAGCAGGCGTCGAGGATAGGGGCCGGGGAGAGCTTCAGGGTGACCCTGGAGAAGAGGAGAACCCGGCTGCGGAGCCTGGAGGTAATTGAGCCTGTGGCTGAGGTCATAGACAACCCCGTGGATCTGGAGAACCCCGACTGGGTGGTTCTCGTGGAGATACTGGGAAACAAGACGGGTGTGTCGGTGATAAAGCCCGCCGAGAAGCTGAACGTCCAGAAGGAGAGGTACAGGCTATCTACGGAGAGGGAGAAGGGCGCCCTTCTCGACGACGAGGCTGGTTAAAGCCTCGTAGGGGAAACCCCCCACGGCCGCCAGGGCCTCGTCGCTCACATCGAACACTTCCTTCAGCCTCTCATATTTCTCCGGCGTCACGTCCAGTACGCCGTCGTCTTGCACCCCGAGGCGTTCAGCGATCTCAGCGGCGAGGCTCCCCGCCTCCGAGGGGTCCTCGGATAACACGAGTATAGCCACGTTCCTCACCTGCGGGCCGAGACCCATCAGGGTGAAAGCCTTGGATATCTGGTCTTGGCAGGAGGCGTAGAGCATGGACTCCACCTCCACGCTATTGGATATGGCTGAGCCACCGCGGGTGGCGTGGACCGCGTTCACCGCCGCGTGGAACAGATGCCTCCACCCGGCCACCATCCCGGCATCGAACAGCTGGAACGCAGAGCCTCCGGAGAGCCGCCTAACCGTTTCGAGAGCAGCGTCCACGTCCCCCACATCGACGCCGCGGGCGCCCGCCAAGGCGACGTGGATATCCGCTTCGGTTAGCCTGTATGTTTTTACCATCGTTTCACCGTTTCAGGGCGGCCGCCACCTCGGCCACCCGCCTCCTCCGCCGCCGCGAGGGCGCTCGTGAGCAGCGTCTCCGTGTTTCGGCTCTTTCTGGGCGAGCCTTGCACTCCGACTATCCTAACCATGTTGATTCACCTAGATTTTCTCTCCAAGCTTTTCAAGGAGACGGTCGATCCATAGGTCGGCGAGGTTCAAATACATGATCTCTCCCCGGGTTTTGGGGAAACCCTGCCTAAACCCATACAGGGGATAGAGACGCATTAAACGGATATGAGGCTGGGGGCGTCGAGGAAGTCTTAAAGAATATTAGCCTCACCGTTTCCATGTAACTCAAAGAGGGAGACTGGGATGGATGAAAGCGGCGAGCCGCTGACAAAGATCAGCGAACTGAACACCTTCTCGAAGCGGGTGTACACGGTTGTCAGGGTGATAAGCGTTGGCGAGCCCCGCGAGGTGACGTTCAGGGAGGACGAATCCCTGCACCGCGTCACGGACGCCCTCGTGGCCGACGACACCGGCAGCATATATCTGACCCTCTTCGACGAAGCCATAGACGAGATACCTGAGGGCTCGGTCATCAAGATCAGCAACGGCTACGTGAGGATATACAGGGGCAGCATGCGCCTCAACATCGGGCGCTACGGCAGCTATGAAACTCTGGGAGAGGCGCCTTTCGGCGAGGTGAACCTGGAGAACAACCTTTCAGCCCGTGAGGTACAGGACAGGCCCCGGACACGGGACCAGAGGGAGTGGCGGAGAAGGAGAAGGTACCGCTAAAACACTTTTTATTATAACCGATACATGGTTCACGTGGTTCTATGAGCAAGGTAAGGGTAGGGATACCGAAGCTGCTGCACAACGGGCACCTCGGCTTCCCCGAGATAGACACGAGCCCCAACGCGATGGAGGAGGGCGGCCTCCTACAGCGCCTCGAGGAGTGGGGCTGCACAGTCGAGGACCGTAAGACGGCGACGTTAACAGACGAGGAGGAGAAAGCCTACGGGGCAAGGTACAGGATGGCCCTCGCCAGCAGGCACCTCGCAGACATCGTAGCAGAACAGATCAGGGGTGGCCTGCTCCCCGTGGGCCTCCTAAGCAACTGCAACGGCCTCATGGGGATGCTCGCGGGGCACCAGAAGGCCGGTCAGGGGAAGCCCCTCCGCGTGGGCCTGGTGTGGATCGACGCCCACGGCGACTTCAACACCCCCGAGACGAGTCTCAGCGGCATGATGGGCGGCATGCCGGTGGCGGTGAGCACCGGCCTATGCCTCCACCACATCAGGCGGGCCTGCGGCCTGGACCCCCCGTTGCCCATGAAGCACGTCACCATGGTGGGCGTCAGGGACACGGACCCCTGGGAGCAGTACCTCATGGACACGCACGACATAAGCCAGATAACCGTCGAAGACGTGAGACGGCTGAGCCCGGCCATAGACATGGAGATCGACAGGCTCAGCACGTTGACCGACCTCATCTACGTCCACGTGGACCTCGACGTCCTGGACCCCGAGGAGATACCCGGCGCCGGCCTCCCGGTGGAGGACGGCCCCACAGCAGACGAGCTAGGGGAGACGCTTGAGATAATGTTCGAGAACCCGAAGACGGCTGGCTTCGGTCTCGCCTCGTACCCCGCCAGCAGGGACCCCGATGGGCGCGGCCTGGAATCGGCTTACAGGCTCGTCGAAGGCGTAATAAAGGGAGTGAAGAACAGGGGCTAGCTGCCCGGGGCTACGGCTCGCTAAGGGGCAGCCTGACGGTGACCACGGTGCCCACTCCTTTCTCGGATTCCACCTCTATACTTCCAAGGTGGGCCTCCACCACCTCCCTGCAGTAGGTGAGGCCGAGCCCCACACCCGTCTCCTTCGTCGAGAAGAAGGGTCTGAATATCAGGGAAAGGTCGTCCTCCGAGATGCCCTCGCCGTCGTCGCCGACCACGATGACGTAATCGTCGCCCTCCACCTTGGCCTCCAGCGTCAGCCTCCCACCACGGGGCATCGCCTCCACGGCGTTGTTGATGAGGTTGTCGATGACCCGGGTAAGCTTGGTGTCGTCGGCCCGTAGCTTGACGGCCCTCTGGAGCCTGAGCTCTACGTCTATGTCGTCGGGCAGTATCCTCCGGTCCATGAGCCGCCTGATGAGGGCGTCTACCTCCAGCGGCTCCTTCACGAGGGTTCTGATGGTGGTCATGGTGCGCAGGTCGTCAAGCACCTCTGCGATGTATTTCACGTTGTCGCGGATTATGGTTAACATCTCCGCCGCGGTGGAGGGGTCCGTCTCCATCATCTGCGCCGCGTTGTTTATGCTCTGAAGGGGGCTCCTGAGGTCGTGCCTCAGCATCCTGGTGACCCTCTCGAAGCCGCTGAGCATGTTGGAGACGTTCTCCTCGGAGACGCGGCGAAGCTTGGACTCCTGCCATAGGCGGGTGAGGGACGCGCCCACGTGCAGCGCAAGTATCTCCAGAAGCCTTATGTCCTGATCGGTGAACGCGTCCACGCTGGAGCTCTCCATGTTCAGGACGGCCAGAACCTCCCCGTCGTTGCGCACCGGGACGGCCAGCTCGCTCCGCGACCCCACGGAGGCGTCTATGTAGTCGGGGTCATCCCGCACGTCGGGGACGTACATGGTCCTCGCCTCCCTGGCAGCCCTGACGGTCACCCCCCTCCCGTCGAGGGGCAGAGGCATCTTGAGAGGCTCAAGCCCCCGGGCGTCCAAGAGGACGAGGGCCTCCTCCTCGACGAGCTGAAACGAGATGAGGCCCTCACCGAGGACCTGCTCCATGATCTCCAGCGTAGCCTTCGCCACCCCTTCCACGCTGTCGACGGCGTTAAGCCTGACGGCGTGGCTGTGAAGCGCAGCGAGGTTTTCCTCGTTGACCTTCCGCGCAGCTTCGTCGCGGCTCATCTAGATCGCTCCTGCATCCGGTATCTATGGTCGCCTCCAGTCCTCTACCTTGACGCCCCGTCCCCCATGTGGCTTCAAGCCGGGGGAGGTGCGCGCGCCGTCCCGCCTTTTCTTTTAGCAATAATGGTTGGACAGGCAGTAATAAAACCAGTCATTTGGAGATTATCGAGGCGGGAGCCCTCTAGATCACGAACATCTCGTGCTCCACGTGACGGTGCCTGACCCCCAGGTCGGCTACGCAGAACTTTCTGCCGCCGAACAGCGTCGCCTCCGGTTCTCCGGCCACCAGCGCGTCCGTCAACCTGCCCAGGCTGTCGGCCTTCATTATGCCGCTTCCGCTGGCCGCCCCCACATAGCAGAGGCCCGGGGCCCCGTAGATGATGGGGGTCTCGTCTAGGCTGTTCACGGCGTACTGGCCCGCCCACATGTTCATTGGGCGCACGTCCTCGAAGCACGGGAAGTACTTCACCATCACGTGGTAGATGTTGTTGGTGTAGTAGTCCTCCTCCGGCTGCGGGTCCTCCTCCAACAGGAACCCTCGGCCCAGGTTGTCGGCGCATGCAAGCCATATGCTTCCCTCGCTGAGCTCGGGCCTGAACAGTATGTTAGCCTTGGGGAGGATGGTGAGGGGTATGACGCCCATCTCGTTGAGGCCCTCCACCTTGAGGAAGGGCTCCAGCTTGGGGTCCTTGAACGCGAATATCTGCCTCTTCTTCGGCCTCTGGAAGCTATCCAGCCCCAGGGGGTCCAGGAGCTGCTGGGCCCACGCGCCGGCGGCCACCACGGTCTTCTCGGCGTGTATCTCCCCCTTGCTGGTCTCGGCTCCGGAGACGACCGTGTCCTGCCAGACGAAGGGCTCGCCGGGGAGCCCCAGCTCCTCCACCGGCCTCAGGATGAGCTTGGTGGCCTCGGTGTTGTACATGACCTCGCCGCCTAGACCGATGAACATCTCCTCGTAGGCCCTTACGAGGGCGTCGGCGTCGAGGCCGCCGCACTTCTCGCCGTAGATGGCGACTGCCACGTCCTCGATGCCCAGGAGCTCGGCCTCCTCGTCGTCGCCGAACTCGGGCACCAGGCACGGCACGGTTTTCTTCACCTCGTCTAGGGAGAGTACTCTGACGCTGTCACCCCGCTTGGTGATGGCTTCGATGGCGGGCTTGACGGCGTCGTACTGGCGTTGGCTGAAGAGCCAGAGGTATCCCATGAACTCCAGCTTGACGTCGTGGCCAGTCTCCTCCATTTGTCTGTATGCGTCGATGCTGCTGTCGGCGAGCAGGTAGTTGGTCTCGCTGGTGAATATGTTGCGGAATCCTCCCTCGCTCTTGGCGCTGTTGCCCTGGCCGGGGCCGCCGTATTTGTCGATGACCACGACGCGTCTGGACGGGGCCCTCTTCTTCATGTGGTAGGCCGAGCTGAGGCCGAGGACGCCCGCCCCGATGACTAGGATATCGCACTCCATGTTTGGCTTAGTGATGGCACCACTCTTTTAACATTAATCGTCGAAGGTTCCCCCATGACGGACGGCGGCTGGTGGGAGATACTGCCCAGGAAGGTGTACTCGTCCCTGGAGAAGGTGGGGACATGCCAGGCTTGGTACGACGTGTACAGGCTCCACAACTGGCTCTACGCCATCTACGAGGGCGGCCAGTACGACGAGGCCCTCATGTACCTGGCGATCGGCGGCGAGCGGGCTGCAGTCATCGACGGGGGCACCGGGATAGGGCGCCTG
>CAZEMD010000075.1:0-8767 GCA_964513225.1 uncultured Candidatus Bathyarchaeia archaeon
CCAACTTCAGCGTCTACAGCGCCCACCTCCTCATACCCCCCGCCATGATGGCGCTCATGGAGATGGGGGTCACCCAGGTGGACGGATTCATAGACCCAGGCCACGTCTCCACCATCATAGGCGAGCAAGGCTACAGGGAAGTAGCAGAGAAATACAGTGTCCCCCAGGTAATCGCGGGATTCGAGCCCCTCGACGTGCTCATGAGCGTGGCCATGATCCTGAAGCAGATCAAGGAGGGCAGGGCCGAGATCGAGAACAGCTACAGACGCGCCGTCAAACCAGAGGGAGCGCCACGGGCACTCCAGCTGCTGGAGCAGGTGTTCGAGCCCGAGGACGCCCCTTGGAGAGGCATCGGCGTCATCCCCCGGTCCGGCCTCAAGGTCAGAGACGAGTACGAGGACCACGACGCCGCCAAACGGTTCACCGTGGAGACCGAGGCCAGCTACGAGATGCCCCCCGGCTGCAGGTGCGGCGACGTACTCCGAGCCATAATCTACCCTTGGGAGTGCCCCCTCTTCAACAAGACGTGCACCCCCGACAGCCCAGTCGGCCCCTGCATGGTGAGCCACGAGGGAAGCTGCTACATATCGGCCCGCTACGGAGTCGAACAACCCTGATACGCGTCCACCTCCACATAAAGGGCCGCGTACAAGGCGTCGGCTACCGCGCCAACGTCCGACGCCTAGCCAGCCAACTCAACCTCAAAGGCTGGGTCCGCAACATGCCCAACGGCGACGTCGAGGCTGTCGTCGAAGGCAGCGAGGAGATGGTGGAGCGCGTCATACAGTGGTGCCACCGGGGCCCCACAGGCGCCCACGTCACAGAAGTCCGCGTCCAGCACGAGACCCCCACACGCGAGTTCCACGGGTTCACCATCAAACACACCTGGACGTAGGCTACTCCTCGCCCGTCTCCGGCTCGGAGACCAGCCCCCAGATTATGGCCACCGTCACCACCTCGATGACGACGCCGATCATGTATGGGTACGCCCTGTTCACCTCGTACAGGTAGCCATACACCGTCGCCGCCGGCACCATGGCCAGGCTCCTAAGCGTCCCCATCAAACCCATGATCCTGCCCCTCTTCTCTCGGGGCACCATGTCCGCCCTCAAAGCGTTCAGCGCCGGGAAGAAGAACGCCGTGCTCACCTGGAAAGCCACGTTCACCGCCACCATCTGGGCGAACCCCCTCGCCGCCATGAACCCAAGCAAAGTCGGCGTCGATAACAAGTACGCCAACAACATGGACCGCCTACGGCCTATCCTGTCCACGATCTTGCCCGCCGGGTAACCCACCAATATCAGCGACACCGAGCCTATGGTGGAGATGAGGCCCCACTCCAGCCCGGTGACACCCACCACGTCGTACGCGAAGAGAGAGTAAAACGTCTGAAACAATGGAAACTCCAGGCTCATCAAAAGGTACACCAAAGTCACGTACCTGATCTCCCTGCCCATCTCCCGCCAAGCCTCCCGAATCGACCCAACGGACTCCCTGAACGACGCTGCCAGCTCCCGGTGCCCCAGGTCGTCTTCCTCCCCGGCCGTCTCCTCCAGATACCTCCACCGGATACCGGCGACGACCAGCACACACACCAACACCACCGCGTAGACAACTCTCATCCCCGGTACCAGCCCGTACCTCTCCACCAGGTACCCAGAGACCACCGGACCCAGGAAAGCCGGGACCCCCGGCATCACCCAGATGAGGCTGTACCCCAGCCCACGACTACCCGGGGGAAGACTATCCGCCTCTATGGCCTCCAGCGCCGGCTGATAGATGTGGCTCAGGCTCGACACCACCACCGCCACCATAATCACCCTCCAGTCCCAAGCGAACACGTAGAAAGCGTAGCTCAGCGCCGCCCCGAAGGTGAAAACCACGATGACCTTCCGCCGCCCATACCTGTCCGCGATGAATGCCCCCGGAACCCTGACCAGGGCCAGGATCACGTAGCCTGCCGACGTCATGAGCCCCAGCACCAGCGGAGACGCCCCCAGTTCCCGTATGTAGGGGCTCCTGAAGGGGCCGAAGAGGCCGCTGGTGAACCCGAACACCATGTAGCTCGCCATTAGCACCAGCAGGTTACCCCGGAGGAAACCCAGCTCCTCCCTCACACGCCCCAGCAAAGAATCACCGAGGTAATAGACTACTCGACACATAGATTAAAGACACGTGTCAGGCACAGCGGCACCTACAACCCCCCCTCTGTCCGCTACACCGCGTTCAGATCGAGCAAGGTGCAGTACGTTTATATCTCCAAGTCCTCCACCTAAGCAAAATGATAGGCGAGCACCTCATCGTAGACGGCGTCATGAAACACCCGATAGGGAGACACGAGGTCGAAAACCTGTTACGTGAACTCCCCCCGAGAATAGACATGAACATCCTAGCCGGCCCCGTCGTCGTAGAGGGAGTCCCAGAAAACCCGGGGTGGACCGGGTTCGTCATCATAGACAAGTCCCACATATCCATTCACACCTTCGATGAGGGAAACCTCGTCTCCATCGACGTCTTCTCCTGCAAGCCTTTCGACGCTGAACGGGCTTTGAGATATATACGAAGCCGGATCAGCCTCACCAGGGTGAACAGTCAAACCCTGACTCGAACCGAATCACGTTGATGAGAAGCGCCTTTCACATGGACGGGTCCATTAGTTTAATCTAACACAAACATCCGGAAATATTAGACAAAAATAGGCGTAGCAACATGAAACATCGGGGTCATACGGGCATATATTATAAAATTTCGTTAATCCGGCCTAAATTTTATATACAGACTTGACATCCATTCACAGATGTCCAACTTCAAAATCACAGAGAAACGAGACCTTAACACGCAGGACTACCTCATAGAGGTTGAGGCGCCCCATGTCGCCGAGAGGCTCAAGCCGGGCCAGTTCGTTGTCCTCATGACCCACGAGAAGGGCGAGAGGATACCCATGTCCGTCCAGAAGGCCGAGGATGGCAGGATCACCATGTTCATCAAACGCCTCGGCAAGACCAGCCTCCAGCTGGACGACTACGAGGTCGGGGACTCTTTCTACCAGGTGGTGGGCCCCATGGGCAACGTCTTCCCCATCAAGAGATACGGCGCCGTGGTCTGGTGCTCGGACCTGGTCTGCGGCCACGCCGAGAACTACGCGTACTGCGAGGCCCTGAGCAAGATCGAGGGCAACCACGTGATATCCCTACAGACGTTCCCCACCAAGGACGACGTCTACGGCGAGGAGGAGCAACGGTCGGTGAGCCACGAGTACCACATAACCACCACAGACGGAACCTACGGCGAGAGAGGCCACTACAACGACGTCCTCAAGAGCCTCCTCGAGACGCGGGAGATCGACATGGTCATGGGCTGCGGGCAGATAGACAAGCTCAAGGACATGGCAGACCTCACCAGGACGCACGGCGTACAGGCGTACTCGGTGCTCCGCCAGATAATGGTGGACGCCACCGGGATGTGCGGCGCCTGCAGGGTGTTCATCGACGGCCAGATGAAGCTAACCTGCATAGACGGACCCCTGTTCGACGCCCACAAGGTCAACTTCGAGGAAGTGATCAACAGGCTCGGCATGTTCAAGAAGCCCGAGGCCACCGCCAAGGAGGCGTACCTCCAGGCCAGGGAGGGATTGTGATGGAGAAGGCACGCGTACCCATGCGGGAGCAGCCCGTCGAGGAGAGGATACACAACTTCAACGAGGTGCCCCTCGGGTACTCGGCTGAGGAGGCCGTCGAGGAGGCGAGGCGATGCCTCCAGTGCGCCAAACCCCCATGCATGGAGCACTGCCCAGTGCTCGTCGACGTCAAGAAGTTCGTTCAGGAGATCGCTGAGAACAGGTTCAGGGACGCCTACACGACGCTGAAGGCGAGCAACCCCATACCCAGCATCGCGGGCAGGGTCTGCCCCCAGGAGCACCAGTGCGAGGGCGCCTGCACCCTGGGCCGAGTCGGGGAGCCCGTCAACATAGGGAAGCTGGAGTCGTTCATCGGCGACTGGGCCATGGCGAACGGGGTCGAGGAGCCCATAATGATAGAGGAGCAGCCGGAGAAGGTAGCCGTCATAGGCTCCGGGCCCAGCGGCATCAGCTGCAGCGTGGACCTCAGGAAGCACGGCTACCAGGTCACCGTGTACGAGGCCCTCCACAAGCCGGGGGGAGTCCTACAATACGGCATCCCCGAGTTCCGCCTACCCAAACAGACGGTGGACCGGGAGCTCAGGTACCTGGAAAAGCTGGGCGTAGAGATAAACCTGAACAGGATCGTCGGCCTCAACATCAGCTTCGACGAGATACTAGCGGAGTACGACGCCGTGTTCGTGTGCACGGGCGCCGGGGCGCCCCGGTTCATGCGCATCCCGGGCGAGGAGCTCAACGGCGTCTACAGCGCCAACGAGTTCCTCATACGCACCAACCTCATGAAGGCGTACAGGTTCCCCGAGGAGTACGACACCCCCATACTGGTGGGCGGCAAGGTGGCCGTCATCGGAGCAGGCAACGTGGCCATGGACGCCGCCAGATGCGCGCTGAGGTACGGCGCCGAGACCCACCTCCTCTACAGGAGGACCAGGACCGAGGCGCCGGCGAGGGCGGAGGAGTTCGAGCACGCCGTCCAGGAGGGCGTCATCTTCAGGGAGCTCGTCAACCCTGTGAGGATCAGGGGCAGAGGCGGGTGGGTGGAGGGCCTAGACATGATACGCATGACCCTGGGCGAGCCTGACGACAGCGGCAGGAGACGGCCCAAGCCCATCGAGGGAAGCGAGTTCACCGAGAGATTCGACACCGTCGTCGAGGCCATAGGCACCCTGCCCAACAGGCTGTTCCTCGAACGCGCCGAGGGCCTCGAGGTGAACAGGTGGGGCGGCATAAAGGTGGACGACGACCTCCAGGCCAGCATCCCCGGGGTCTTCGCCGGCGGCGACAGCATCAGCGGCGGCGCCACCGTCATACAGGCGCTGGGGGAGGGCCGGACGGCCGCCCAGTCGATACACGGGTACCTGTCCGGGAAACGGGGCTAAGCCCCCAGGCTCCGGGGCTCCACTATGAAGAACGCCGGCACCATGGAGACCAGGGTCACGCCGGCGATGTAGGTGAAGCCCCAGCCGAACCCATATATCTCAACGATGTAACCGAAGACTATGCTGCTCACCGAGGCCAGGGTGAACCCCAGGGTGAAGTAGAACCCGAATATCTGGTCCAGCTGGCTGGGCTCCACAGAGTCGGACAGCACGTTCTGCACCACCACGGTCTGGACCAGGAACCCTATCATGAAGAGCACCGCGGCGAGGAGCCACACGTCCGTCACGAACTGTATGAGGAAGTAGAGGACGCTGGACCCCGCCATGACGCCTATTATGAGGGGCTTCCGGTTCATCCTGTCGCTGAGGTGCCCCCAGAAGAACGGCCCCAGCACCCCGCCGAACAGCATCACCGAGTAGAGGAGGCTGCTGGTCTCGGCGGCCAGCCCCAGCACGTTGATGAAGTAGAGCGGCAGGAACGTCCTGACCCCCATCCTGAACGCCATGACGCTCCTCAACGCGCTTATAGCCATGACGTTACGGTTGCGCAGCGTCTCCCTTAGCCCGACCAGGCTGAACGCGTCCCGGGTCCTGGCCTCAGCCGACTCTCCGCCCTTCACCAGGAAGATGAGTATCAGCGACGCCACCAGCGCGGGGGCGGCAAGCACGCTCAGGGTGGACCTCCAACCCAGTCTGACGACCAAATAGGCCGCTATGAGGGGCGTGACGCTGAACGCCAGCGACGGCACCGCCTGGTTGAGCCCCAGCATTTTCCCCCGCCTGGAGGGCTCGGTGGCCGTCGTTATTATTGACGCGCCCATGGGGTGCTGGGTGCTGCTGCCGACGCCGCCGAGAACGCTGAGGGCGATGAACTGGTGGAACCCGCTGCTCACGCTGATGCCAATGTTCATGACACTGTTCACCAGGTTGCCGGCGCCTATGAGGACACGGCCCGAGAACCACCGCCTTAGGAACCCGACGAACATCTGGGGGACCCCCGCGGCCAGGGTTGACGCCGATCGCAGCAGCCCCAGCTGGCTGTAGCTGAGACCGAACTCCTGCATTATGTCCGGGTAGAGTATGGGGAGGCCGCCGCCTATCATGTGGTTCAGCGTGTGCAACAGCACCACCATGGCCACCAGCAGCCGGTTACCCGTCTCCGCCTGTTCCCGTTCGCTCAAAGATATCACACCATTGGGGAGCACCGACAATAATACTTTTCCGTAGATCCCAGCGTTACCGGGCTTCTGAGAGTGCAAGTTGCAACGCCAGCGAGCGTCACATGGATTATTCGGTTTATGCGGCGAGTTCCCGTGCGACCTGATGGTGAGCTACTTCGACCCGGGGAACCCGGAGGGGCCGAGAAACGCAGCCATCCGGGTCGCGGTCAACGCGTACCGCGCGAAGCACGGGGACGAGAAGACCCTGGACTATCTAGGGAGAGCCGGTGCCTTAAACAAGCCAAGGAAGACGAAATCAACTCGTAAGCGTGAGTAGTATATTATAAAAAATTTAGTGTAGTGGTTAATAGACCACTAGACCTTTCAGGTACCTGTCCAGTTTGTTGTTGGTTATCTTCTCGAAGGCGTCAGGCAGCTCCTCCAGCTTGAACCTGTGCGATATCAGGTCCTTCACGGGTATCTTCCCGGATGCTATGAGGTCCATGGAGAGCTGGCCGCGTGAAGGGCCGCCGCTGCAGCCCACCAGTGCCCTGTCGCCGTAGTGGATTACGTTGGGGTTGAAGGTTATCGTCGTGTCGAGGGTCGCGCCGCCGAACAGCACCGCCCTGCCGTTCCTTCCCAGCATGTTCATGCCCTGGAGTATCGCGGCTGGGACCCCGACGCTGATCACCACCCCGTCGGCCATCCTTCCTTTGGTTATCTTTTTCACGGCTTCCACCGGGTCTTCCTTCGAGGCGTCGATGACGTGGTCCGCGCCGTACTTCTCGGCGAGCTCCAGTCGCCAGTCCATCATCTCTGTCACTATGGTTGTGGCGCCTATCATTTTCGCGATCATTATCTGGGTGAGGCCCATCTGGCCTGCTCCGATTATCACGATGGTCTTGCCGATGCTTCCGCCGGCCTGGTCCACGACCGAGTGTATCCCTACCTCGACGTTCTCCACGAAGGTGCCTTCCAGGTACGATGCGCCGTCCGGGATCTCGACCAGAGCCTCCTGGATGCGCTTGCCTCTCCTGGTGGCCGCCAACACGTTCACCTTGTTGTACTCGGCGTATCCGCCCCAGCCGATTCCTCTGACGCGTGTCCCGACCTCGGGGTACTCGACGCTCTCACCTGCCTCGACCACGTCCCCCGCCCACTCGTGTCCCATGTTCATCGGGAGATGAAGGAGGGGGCTGCCCTTCTTACCGAACCTGTATTTTCTCAGGTCCGTTGGGCAGATGGCGCAGGCCTTCAGCTTGATGAGTACATCTGCTGGGCCGCACTCGGGCTTTGGCGATTCTATCAGCTTCATGTCTTGTGCTTTGTAGAGCAGTACTTCTTTCATTTTAATAGACATCCAATGAATACCACTTGATTGTTTTAAAACATTTATCATTTCCCATATATACTGGTATTTAGTTAAATTATCAAGTTGTTTCTATAGTTCTATGTGGGATATCAAAAACCATAGATGTGTTAAAAAAGGAGATGAGAGGGAGCTGTTAAGCTAATTTAAGGCTTCTTCAACGGATGCGCGTGAGTACAAGAAATTGGACAATAGTTCCATGCGCATATTGAATTTCTCGCAATGTAACAAATGACGAATTGCAGTTTTAATTCTGCGCGCTCACTTTTCTCTATCGATACTTCTCTCAAACAGACTCTCTTACAGGCACTGGTGTATTCGATCAAGTCGATAAAGTTATAGACGTTCAAGAATGAAGATGTGTCATGCTTCAGGGTGAGTTGGTGAACCTTAGGCTGGTGGAGCGAGATGAAGTCGAGTACATCCACCGATGGGAAACGGACCCAGAGGTGACCGGCCCCTATGAGCCAATCGTGCAAAAGCCTCTATCGGATTTCATTAAACGCTATGATGAGCGCGGTGAAGACGGCTGGTTCTTCATCGAAACCAAGGACGGGGACAAAGTGGGGGCAATATACCACGAGCCCAGGGATGGGTTCCAGACAATAGGGTACTACGTGTTACCTTCACATAGGGGGAAGGGTTACTGCGCCGAGGCTGTCAGGATCATCGTTGACTATCTGTTCCTGTCGAAGAACATAGTCAGGATTCAAGCTGATACCGTGGAAGAGAACGAGGCATCCCGGAGGGTACTACTTAGCAATGGGTTCAAACGGGAGGGCGTTATGCGGCAGTCCTACTATAGTAGGGGCATGTACAGGGACCTTGTGCTTTTCAGCATCATCCGTGATGATTGGCAGACTCCCCGATATAGCTGGTAATACTGCAAACCATGGCTATTTCGCGCACGCCTTTCATTTTGCTATTATGGAAAAGAAACTATGTCATGGTAACGTGATAGACACTTGATAAGTTAAAGCGATACCATCTCTCATGTGGCAAGGATATTGAAATTTAGTTATTCCATGTAACCAAGAAAAATCGACGCGCCAATTCACCCAGATACACCATCATCTAGGGGGGGGTAGACGAGAAAAGGCGAACAGACGCCCCTTCGATCGAAAGAAGCCCCAGAAACGCCCCTTTCAGATCCAATCATATACAAAAGTGTCATCCACCGAACACGAAAACGCACCCCAAAAACGCTACTTCCATGTAACTA
>CAZEMD010000076.1:0-8700 GCA_964513225.1 uncultured Candidatus Bathyarchaeia archaeon
CACCCCCACGTCCAGGTCCTGGTCGTAGTTGCCCAGCGGCTGGCTGTTCCAGTGGCTGTGCATGAGCCGCCCCTCACGGAGCACCGACGCGAACGCGTAGGCAAGCTCCTCGTGCCCCATCAACACGTGGCCCACCTCGGGGTTCAGCCCCACCAGCGCGTGTCCGTCGCTCAGCGTCTTCTTGTTCTGCGGCGCCGATAGCAGCGCCTCCACGTCTCTGGCCATGAGGAGCCCGTTGGCGGTGTTGCGGTAGACGTTGTTGCCGCGGGGCTCGTAGGGTTTGGGCTCCAGTGCGACGCGCACGCCGGGCACCTCGTCCATGGCCTCGGCGAGCCCCTCCTCGAACCGGTTCCACATACCGTAGAAGTCGTGGCCGAACGGGTTCTCGTAGCCGTCGATGCCCGGCCACACCACGGCGAACTCTGTGCCCATCTCCTTGTTGAGTCTTAATGCCTCTATGGTCCTGTCGATGGCGTGCCGCCGCACCGCCTCGTCGGGGTTGCTGAGGCTGCCGAACTCGTACCGGCGGTCGTAGAACAGGAACGGGATGGCGGTGATGAGCCTTACCCCGGTCTCCTTCTCCAGGGCCTTGTAGAGGTGGAGGTTGTCCATGTTCACCTCGTTGGGGTAATGGGCCTCGACGCCGAACCCAGAGTCGATGAGCCCCTCGTCGCGCATCCACGCTATCTTGTTCAGCGTGTCCTCTATGCTGCCCTTGTCTATGTACGCGTCGTGGAAACGGCTGGCCCCCGGGTAGAAGTACCAGACCCCGGCGCTGTACCTGGGCTCAAGGGATGTGCCCTTGAGGTGGCCCAGCGTCTCCTCCCTGTCTCTGACGATGCTTTGAGAACGGATATCCTTCAAGAAGGCACCGATCTCAGCATGTCACCCGGGTTTAAAGGGTTAACCATGGCCGTCTAGGCTTCGACCAGATAATAGTATAGCAGGAAAGCCGCGGCCCCTAACATGCCCAAGGCGGCGTTCAGAGACATCCAACCAGCCGCCGCCAGCGCTGCGCCCCCTATGGCTGTGCCCAGCCCGTAGCCCAGGTACGAGAGGGCGGAGCTGAGGGACATCATGCTTCCCCTGTACTCCGGGATCTGCTCAAGGACCAGCGTGTTCGCCGCGGAGTACTGGAGGGAGAAGAGGAAGTGCCCGGCGATTATCGCCGCCGCGCCTAGCCAGAGAGGAAGGTACGGGTAAGCGGCCTGGGACAGGAGCGCCACCCCCAGGGACGTAACGAGGGACATCTTCAAGCCCAGCCTGTCCGTGAAGCTGCCGCAGAAGAACGAGCCCAGCAGGAACATGAGGGATGCTGCCGAGTATATCAGCGAGACCTGTCCCTGGGACGCGCCATGAGCCTCCCTCAGGAAAGTGAAGCTGTAGAAGTATATGTTCTCGGTGGACGCCGCTCTCAGGGTGACGGCCCCGAGGGCCGCCAAAGCGGACCGGTTGGACGCTATGGCCCTGAAACCCTCGCCTATGCCGACGGTGTCCGCCTTGACCGGTGTGGCCGGCAGCCTCCACAGCGTCAGCGCCAGGGCGGCCACCGGGATCGCGGCGGCGTAGGCGACGAAGGGGAGCCTCCACCCGCCCGCCGAGGCCAGGTACGCGATTATGGGCGCCCCCAGCATGTAGGAGAGGCCGCCAGAGGCGCCTATCCAGCCCATGACCCTCGCCCTGTCCCCCGGGGGATAGTACTCACCCACCAGAGACGTCAGCATGGGGAAAACGACGTTGGAGGCGACGCCGTTAAACGAGTAAAGCGCGAACAGCAACACCAGGCTGGGCGCCGCGGCGCTGCCCACGCAGGACAGGCTCAGCAGCAACAGACCCGCGGCGAGCAGGCGTCTGCCGCCGTACCTGACGCTCACCGCCCCCATGACTATGGCCGTCACGAAGCCGAGCACAGAGGAAAGCGTCCTGATCTGGCTTACCACGCCTACGCCCGAGTCGAAGGTCTCAGCGATCTCCACCAGCAGTATGGACATCAATATGGTGCCGGGGTAGATGGAATAGTTGGACAGCAGTAGGGACGCAAGCGCCGCCGGCCCCCGGCTGTCCCCCTCATCCTCACCCATCCGACGCCTCACCCGGATTCACTGAAGAGCCCCCTCAGGTCCCTGCTCAGCCTGTCCTGCGTGGACTGCAGCCTCCCGTAGGTCTCCACGTTCCGCCTTACGGGCTTGAGCCTGCTGGGCTCATCGATCTCCACCACCTCGTCAGTTATCTCGCTCATGGTCACCCGCTCCCCCAGCCGGAGCCTGTGGGTCCACATGGCTTGGAGGGCTGCGCCGTAGGCCGCGCCCTCATCCTCCCTGAGGGTCACCACCTCGGCGTCGAAGACGTCGGCGGCGATCCTCCTCCACGCCCCGTTCCGGGCGCCGCCGCCGGTGAGCCTGACCTCCACCGGGTCTATGCCCAGCTCCCTCAATCTGTTGAACCCGTAGTTGAGCCCCATGGTGGTGCCCTCCATGGCGGCGCGGCAGAGATGGCCCGCCGTGAAGCATGTGGGGGTTAGCCCGTAGAGCACCCCCTTCCCTTGGGGCACGTTGGGGGTGCGCTCCCCCGTCAGGTAGGGGAGCAGCAGGAGCCCGTCGCAGCCGGGCGGGGCCTCCGAGACGGCGTCCTCCAGCCCGGCGTGGCTGAGCCGCAGGAGCAGCCGCATGTGCTCGGTGGCCACGGTCACGTTCATGGTGCAGACGAGGGGCAGCCAGCCGCCTGTGGAGTCGCAGAACGCAGCCACCTCCCCCCCGGGGTCCACGACCGGCTCATCAGAGTAGGCGTAGACGGTGCCGGAGGTGCCGAGGCTCACCGTCACCTTCCCGGGGGACGTGTTACCCGTGCCTATGGCGCCCATCATGTTGTCGCCTCCACCTGCGGAGACCAGCACGTCGCCGCCGAGGCCCAGCTCAGACGCCACGTTCCGGGTGACGGTTCCGGCCGGCCTGTCGCTGGGCCGGAGCTCCGGAAGCCACTCGATGAGCGTAGGGTCGATGGCGTCGATGACCTCCATGCACCACCTGCGTCTCCGCACGTCCATGAACGCGGTCCCGGAGGCGTCGCCGTACTCCATCGTGAACTCGCCTGTTAGAACGTAGTTGAGGTAGTCGTGGGGCAGGAGCACGTGTCTAAGCTTGGCGTAGTTGCCGGGCTCGTGGCGCTTCAGCCACAGTATCTTGCCGGCGGTGTAGCCAGGCATCATGCTGTTCCCGGTGAGCCTTATCGTCTCCTCGACACCGCCCAGCGCCTCCGTCAACTCTCTGCACTCCTCGGCGGTGCTGGTGTCGTTCCACAGCTTCGCCGGCCTAATCACGGCTCCCCCCTCGTCGAGGGGGACGAACCCGTGCTGCTGGCCGCTCACACCGACGGCCCGCACCCCGGCCAGGTCCGCCTTCGCGTCCTTCAACGCGCCCCTTATGGTCCGCTTCATGGCGTTGGCCCAGGTCTCGGGGTGTTGCTCCATGTGGCCGCGGGGGAGCCCCTCTATGAGGCCGTAGCCGGCGGAGGCGCGTCCCCTCACGCGGCCCTGGTCGTCCACCACCACGGTCTTGGTGCCCTGAGTGCCGCTGTCAACGCCCAAGAAGAAACCCATCGCATATCAACGTGAATATGTCCCATGCCGTATAAGTCGATTAGGAGCGGGGCACCAAGCGAATTTTTTTAAGACCAGAGGCTTTAATAAAAAAATATAATTCAATATATAATTTTTAATAATATATTGAAACGGTTTATTAAAGACAGTTTCCATGCTCTAGACGAGAAACGTGTTCAAAGACAGAAGATGGATGATAGCCGTGGCATTGGTGGCCGTCCTCGCCGGGGCAGCCGTAATCGGGTTCACAGGGACAGGCACCGAGCCCCAGGGGGAGGAGACCAGGGTCCTCGTAACTTTCTACCCGCTGGCGTACATGGCGGAGCAGATCGGCGGAGACAGGTTGACGGTTTCGTCGCTCATCCCGCCGGGCAGCGAGGTGCACAGCTGGCAGCCCTCCATAGGCGACATCGCCTCAGCCGAGGACGCCGACGCCATCATCTACCTCGGCGCAGGCCTGGACCACTGGGTCCAGGAAGACATACTGACGTCCATAGACACCACTACAAAGACGGTCGTCGAGGCAAGCCACGGTATACCGCTCCTGGAGATGGGTGAAGACGGGGAGCATGGCGACGAGCACGGGGAGGGAGACCCCCACCTCTGGGTGAGCCCCCACACCGCATTGATGCTCGCCGGGAACATAGCCGACGCCCTCAAGGAGGCGGACCCCGGCAACGCAGACTACTACGCTGAGAGGTGGGCGGCCTTCGAGGAGACCCTGAGAAGCCTGGACACCATGTACAGCGACACCCTGGCGCCGGCCGCCGGCGAGACCTTCTTCGTGACCCACTCCGCCTACGGGTACATAGCCGACGGGTACGGGCTTGAGCAGCACGGCATCATCGGCCTATCAGCGGACGAGCAACCCAGCACAGCCAAGATATCGGAGATAGTGGAGGAGATGACCCTCATGGGAAGCTACGTTATATACGTGGACCCCGTGTACAGCGACCAGTACGCCCAGACCCTTAAAACGGAGCTGGAGACACGGACAGGCGAGCCCGTGGATATACTGGAGCTGTACTTGATGGTGGGGCCGGTGGATGAGATGGACTACTTGGATCAGCTTGAGGCAAATCTTGACAACCTCGCGGAGGGGCTGGTGAATTGACCGACGCCGTGATAGAGGTGGACGGCCTCAACGTCGCCAGGAACGGCAGACGCGTCATAGAGGACGCCACGTTCACCGTAGGCCGCGGCGCCTACATGGGGGTCGTGGGCCCCAACGGGGGAGGCAAGACCACGTTGCTCCAGGCCGTCCTCGGGATAATACCCCACGATTCGGGTTCCATACGCATACTGGGCCGCCCCATGGAGGAGTTCGATGAATGGAGCAGGCTCGCCTGGGTTAGCCAGCACAGCATATCCTTCGACGAGAGGTTCCCCATAAACGTCCGCGAACTCGTGGGCCTCGGCAGGATAAACAGGGGCAACCTGGCCAAGCCCTTGAGGAAGGAGGACTGGGTGAAGGTGGACGAGGTCCTCGGGTTCATGGGGATAAGCGAGCTGGCCGAAAGGAGGGTGGGCCACCT
This sequence comes from uncultured Candidatus Bathyarchaeia archaeon, assembly GCA_964513225.1. Taxonomy (GTDB): domain Archaea; phylum Thermoproteota; class Bathyarchaeia; order TCS64; family TCS64; genus RBG-16-57-9. The sequence continues at coordinate 5,131 of CAZEMD010000076.1, forward strand.
GTCCGGGGGCCAGAAACAGCGCGTCTTCGTGGCCAAGGCCATAGTCAGGGACCCGGAGGTCCTCATACTGGACGAGCCCGTCGCGGGCGTGGACGCCGAGGCCCAGGAGCTGTTCTACATGAAGCTCAGCGACCTTAACGGCAGGGAGGGAACGACCATAGTGATAGTGAGCCACGACTTGGCGGCGGTGTTCTGCAGGATGAGCGACGTCATGTGCGTCAACCGCAGGGTGTACACCAGCCCCATAAGCCCCGACGCGGACCCCAACGAGGTCCTGCAGAAAGCCTACGGGGAGCACTTCCACTTCGTGTTCCATGAGCATACATGCGAGGGGTTCTTCGAGGATGTCTAGCTACCTCCTGCGGCTGCTCGGGTACAGGTTCTTCCAGTACGCCCTCCTCGGCGGAAGCGTAGCGGCGTTCTCGTGCGCCCTGGTGGGGCTGTTCGTCATACTCCGTAAGCAGGCCATGATAGGGGACGGGGTGGCCCACGTTAGCTTCGGCGGCATAGCCATTGGGCTGTACCTGGGGGTGGAGCCGTTGATAACGGCGCTCATCGTCTCGGTCCTCGCCGTGTTCGGCATCTCCTATATGCGCCGCAGGGGGTTAGCAGACTCGGACTCGGCCACCGCCGTGATCCTCGCGGTGGGGTTCAGCACTGGCCTCATAATCATAAGCCTCGCCGGCGGGTTCAACGTCGAGCTTTTCAGCTATCTATTCGGCAGCATACTCACCATAGGCGCCTGGGACCTGGCGCTGGTCTCGGTTCTCGGCGTCTTTTCGCTGGCCTTGGTGGGCGTCTTCTACAAGGAGCTTCTCAGCATAACCTTCGACGAGCAGGCCAGCAGGCTCATGGGGGTGCCCGTGGGGGCGCTCAGCGCGGTCTTCAACCTGTTGGTGGCCGTCACCATAGTCCTGAGCATCAAGGTGGTGGGCATGATACTTGTGACGGCTCTGCTGGTTCTCCCGGGGCTCACGGCGCTTCAGCTCGATCTGGGCTTCAGGAGGACGGCGTTCATGAGCGTGGTCTTCGGGGTGGGGAGCGTGGTGGCCGGGGTCTTCGCTTCGGCGGTCTTCGACGTGGCCACCAGCGGCGTAATAGTATTCACCCTCGTCGCCTGCTTCCTGCTGGTCTCCGCCCTCAAAGGCTTGGTCGCGCACGGAGCGTGATCAAGGCTCCCTGGTATACACACATGTCGTGACCTTTTTACGCCTGCCATGATCGACTGGGCGCGGTGGACGTTTAATACAATTTAGCCCTAAAATTTTTCGGATTAAAGAAAATTTACGGGGAAAGGTATCCCATAACCCGAACAGGGTACTCAATCACAACCTCACCCACAGAATGCTGCCCATCAAGGCCTCTACTGTTTCTAGCCTTAGAGAAGGGCATTCGCATCACCGAAATCAAGGCAAGGCTAGTGGATGGGGCGACCCTTGAGGCAGCTTGCACTGAGTTGGCCCAACAGACCGAGTTCGATGAAGATGTCCTGTCAATTTATGAAGAAAAATAGGTCAAAAGCCTAAGCGAGGAGCCCTCTCATGCTCTTCCTGTACTCCTCGAAGGACTTTCTCCCCGCATCCGTGAGGCTGAGCCGGGTGTTGGGCCGTTTATCCATGAAGGACTTCTCCACCTCTATGTATCCAGCCTCCTCCAGCCTCGTCATGTGGCCGCTCAGGTTGCCGAATGTGAGGCCCGTCTGGTTCATGAGGTACATGAAGTCGGCGGCCTCCAACACATAGAGGTTGGCCATAATGAGGAGCCTTGCTGGCTCGTGGATGAGCCTGTCGATCTCATTCAAGGAGGGGAGGTTTTTATTGCTAGGTGGAGTCATCAAATTGTTAAGCCTCTTTAGGGTACCTTACGATGAAGCGTCGAAGGTGTAAGGCTCCATACCCCACCATTACTACGCCGATGATCGCGCACTGAGTGCCTATGTTCTGAAACGTGACCATGTAAGGTGAGTCTAAGTAAAGGTACCCTGCAGGAAAGACTAGTAGTGATAGGACGGAGTAACGGTAGAGCCGGTTTACACCCCTTATTTTGCCATACATGAAAAAGATGAAAGCGAGAATTCCTCCTTGGAAAAGTAGGTTATACTTGTTTATGAGCAGAACTCCCCAAGGAGCACTTTCGGGTGTCCCCATGCCAGTGAACAGCCCTGTGAGCGTCACAAACCCTGTAACAACCATCACAATGATTGAGTTTCTAGCGACTCTCGCCCTCCTCTCTTTTGTGAACTTCATGTAGCCTATGCGGGGATACGTCACAAGTTTCTTTACCTCATTGTAAAACAATACGCCCAGACCAGGAAGAAATGATACCAGAATGTTGCGATGCTCCAGCTGGATTAAAGCCATCAAGCCGAAGAAGAGCAGGTATCCACCACCGAAGATGTCGAGCAGCCCATCCTCATTATAAGCCGTCAAGGCTCTCCGCTCTATCTCCTCGAGGTCTATCTCGTCGCTTAACGCCGCTCACCTGACACCTTAGAAAGGTTTTCCATATAAATAACTTTGTGTCATAAAGTAAATCGGTGTAAATCAGATATAAAAGGGACAGCTTACAACCCACTTCTTTCCTCAGAGCTGTCCACAACTAACGAATCACTGGGTAGACAGCACGATTTTAAACATATACTATCTAAATACGCGTCGCCCGAGTATAATGTGAGTGTTCTAGATGGGTTCGTCCACGCTGGCCGAGATCGACCTCCCCGACTTCGGGATGCCCAAAACGGAGCCCAGGGTATCAGGCTCCACCTACCAGACCCGGCTGGAGAAGCTATACGACGCCGCCGCGGACGCCGGCTACACGTCCATCGTGGTCTACGGGGACAGGGAGCACCTCGCCAACCTGGCCTACCTCACGGGCTACGACCCCCGGTTCGAGGAGTCCATGCTCATAATGGACGTGGCCACCCGCAAGGCATCCCTGGTCATGGGCCACGAGGGCCTCGGCTACTACCCGGTGTCGCCCGTGAAGGAGAGCCTGAGGCCGGTGCTCTACCCCAGCTTCAGCCTCATGGCGCAGGACAGGTCCACCCCCAGGCCCCTGAGCATGATACTCATGGAGGCCGGCGTCGAGGACGGCGACACTGTGGGCGTCGCCGGCTGGAAGTACTACACCGAGAAGGAGACCGCCAACCCCGAGTACCGGCTGGAGGTCCCATCGTACATCGCCGACGCACTCAGGGAGGCGGTGGGCAAACACAACGTCATGAACGCCAACAATCTACTGATGCATCCAACGGATGGGCTCAGGGCCGTGAACGAGGTGGACCAGCTGGCGTGGTTCGAGTACGCGGCGTGCCACACCTCCCAGGCAGTCAGGGACGTGGTGTTCAACTTGGAGCCCGGGATGACCGAGTACGAGGCGGTGACGCTCATGAAGGTCACCGGGATACCCCTCTCATGCCACCTTATGCTGAGCTCAGGGCCCCGCGCACATATGGGGCTCCCCAGCCCGTCCAGCAGGGAGATAACGCGGGGCGACCCGTTCACCACGGCGTACGGCGTCTGGGGCGCCCTCAACTGCCGAGCCGGCTGGGTGGTCGAGGACGAGGCTCAG
>CAZEMD010000077.1:0-8676 GCA_964513225.1 uncultured Candidatus Bathyarchaeia archaeon
CCCCTCTGGGTGGGGTTTTTAGAGGCGGCCTGATAGATCGGTTTTTCTTGGTTACATGGGATAAATAATATTCCCAAATGTAGATACCAGTTAACTTTTTGACATGGTTCCTTGCGCCTAGAAAAACACAACATCACCAATAAAAAGTAAAAAAAACTAAAAATAGGTAAACCAACCCCGCTGAAAAACGCTTATAGTAAGTAACCTACTATAAGGAACCCCAAGTCATCGATCAGTTCTTGTAACCGGTAACGACCCCAGTAACACCTAAAAGCATCCGCCTCTCAACAAGCCCCATGCATGAATGGGCGCTAGCCGAAGGAGTCATAACCACCTCCACACGCTTCGCAGAGGAGAACAACATCACAAAGGTAACGGAGGTCGTCGTCGTGGTCGGCGAACTCCAGCAAGTAGAACACGAGGTACTAGAGTTCGCCTTCGAGAACCTCAAGACACCGCTCTTCGAGAACGCCAAGTTCACCCTAGAGAGCCAGCCAGCCAAGTTCAAGTGCAGAAACTGCGGCCACGAGTGGAGTTTCACCAGCGAGGGAATGACAGAGGAAGTCAGCGAGGCCATCCACTTCGTCCCCGAGATGGCCCACGTCTACATCAAGTGCAGCAAGTGCGGCAGCCCCGACTTCGAGGTAACCGAAGGCCGCGGCGTATGGCTCGCCACCATCAAAGGAGTCAGAGACGATGAGTGACCCCAGACCAGCCGTCATAGAGAAACGGCTCAGAGACGTCCGAAGAGTCATAGCAGTCAGCAGCGGCAAAGGCGGCGTCGGCAAGAGCATGATAGCCGCCGCCCTCGCCCTAAGCCTCAGAGACGAAGGCCACACCGTGGGCCTACTGGACCTGGACTTCACGAGCCCAGCCACCCACGTCATCCTCGGCGTAGAGGGCCTCTACCCCGAGGAGGAGCACGGCATCGTCCCCCCCACCGCCCACGGCCTCAACTACATGAGCATCACCTACTACAGCGTAGACGAGCCCACACCCCTCCGCGGCGAAGACGTCTCCAACGCCATAATAGAGCTCCTCGCCATAACCAGGTGGGGCGAACTCGACTACCTCATAGTGGACATGCCCCCCGGCATAGGCGACGCCACCCTCGACACCCTCAGGCTGATGCCCCGCATCGAGTTCATGGTGGCCACCACCCCCAGCAGGGTCGCCTTCCAGTCCGTGCGGAGGCTCCTAGTCCTCCTCAAGGACCTTGGGGTGCCCATAATAGGGGTCGTAGAGAACATGGTCATGAAGCCCAACGCCTACGTCAGGGAAGAGGTGAGCAAGCTCGGCCTAGAGTACCTGGGCTCCGTCGAGTACGACGAAGGCGTCGAAGAGGCCATCGGCGACCCAGACGCTCTGCGGAGAACACGGTTCTACGAGGAGCTGGAAAAGGTCTCCCGGGGCCTCTAGCTACCTCTCCTTTATCAGCGTGGCGATGAGGAACGCCGCCGCGCTCAGCGCCGCGAAGAAGTAGAACACGTGGTTCAAGGAGTAGCTGGCGGCGATCCACCCCGCGAGGGCGGGGGTGAAGAACCCTATGCCGTACTTCAGAGTGAAGTTGACGCCGTAGGTGACGCCCACCGTGTCCCTGTGACTGACGTCGCCGAGGAGCGCGTTCATGGGGCTCTGGGTCACGAAGAAAGCGAAGCCCAACACCACCACCAGCCCGGCCAGCACCAGCAGGTTGCTCGGCGCCAGCGTCAAGGCCACCAGGGAGACCGCGAAGACGCTGTACCCGAAGAGGAGCAGCCGTTTCCTGCCCAGCCTGTCGCTGAGGGTGCCGCCTACGAGCATCGCCAACGCGCCCACGGTGTACTTGAGGGTCGACAGCCCGCCGGCGATGACCAGCGTCTCGTTCTTGACGTCCGTGATGTACACCATTATGAAGTTGCTCACGCCGGTCCAGAGCATGCCGCTGGCTATAACGATGACGAACGTGAGCAGCAGGGTCCGCCTCTCGGCGGTGGCGAACATCCGCTTAACCGTCTCCACGGGGCCCCTCCTCGGCTGGGTCGGGTCCACCTCGCACGCGATGTCTTGGATGACGAGCATGTCCACGGCGGCTATGGCGAGGCCGACGACGCCCCAGATTATGAAGGTCATCCTCCACCCGAAGGCGGCTCCCAGGATGCTGGAGGTGAGGAAGCTGACGGCCATCCCCATGTCGCCCCCGAGGCCCTGGTACCCCATGTAGCGGCCCCTGTTCTCGTCGCTCACCAGCGCCATGTGGGCGTACCCGCATGGATGGTAGAGGCTCGCCCCGATGCCCAGCACTACGAGGCCGACGGCGGCGACCGGGACGTTGGGCGAGAGGCCCACGACTATGGAGCCTCCGCCGCATAGCACCATGGACGCCGCGATGAGCAGCCTCTTGCTGTACTTGTCCGCGATGAAGCCCACTGGGAGGCTGAACCAGCCGTAGAAAAGAGACACCAGGGACGCCAGCATCCCCACTGTACCTATGTCGCCCAGGTCGCCTTGCAGTATGGGTATCATCGCCGGAAGCAGAATCAGGTACCCGTGCATTATGCCGTGGCTCCCGGAGATGGCTATTATGCTTCTGTCTTGACCGTTCACGTCCGTTTCCTCGGGTTCCAATACCAAAACACACCTTCGTATTTAATCCTAATCCAAGGCACGGCTCTGCAAAGGTTATTATAACGTGCCTCCGATGGCGGTATGGATGAGCTTCCTGAAGCGGCCCTCAGGGTACTTCTGCCCTGGCCTGTCGGACTACGTCAGGCCAACATTAGAGTTTGAGGAGTGTGATAAATGCGGGGGTATGGTCGAGTTCTGGAGCGATGAGGTCGAGGGTGTCTGCATGGACTGCGGCGCCAAGCACAGGAAGAAGGAGGAGACGCCGAGTTGCCTCGAGTACTGTGAATACGCTGGTGTCTGTAAGGGCATCATCATGTCGAGGCGCAGGGCGAGTAGATAACGGGATGTACACGCCGTTTACTCGGGGGACGCAAGTTAAGGTTCGGATGACGCGTCTTATGCTTTGATTAGTCACGGTTCAAACGTATATCCTACACCATAAACCAGTTAGTTTTATATACTGACAGTAACCCCGGATGCATCAAATTTTAATAAAATACCTTCAACTAAATGGTGAGGAACCGTGTCAGCATCCAAACTCAAGAACCAGATCGGCGTAATGCTCCTCGAAGCACCCATGAGCCTCAAAGAGGTAGCCGCGGCGTTAGAGGTCAAGGATAAGAAGGCGTACAGCCTCCTCAAATCCATGTTCCAGGGCGACCGCGTCGCCGGCTTCAAGGACACGGACGGCGTAAGAAGGTACCGCGTCACAGAGGAAGAGGCGGAGAAGGCAGCCAAGAGGAAGGCCCGCGCCGAGAAGAAGGCAGCCAAGGCCAAGTAGCGGCACCGCATACTGTTTTAAGGCACCCCGCCCCCACAAAACCCCATGCCTAGCTACGGGATAACCCACGAGTCGGGGACGTTGAAACGGGTGATGGTCCACCACCCCGGAAAGGAGCTGGAGCTCGCCAACAGGGACCCCGAGGCACACCACTTCGAGACTGCCGTGGACACCAGACGCTTCATAGACGACCACAAGCAGCTCATGGAAGCCTTGACGGAGGCGGGGGTAGAGGCCCTAGAGGTCAGAGAGCTTATCCGTGACGACGAGGAAGCGCTAGCCCAGTCCTACATGTGCCCCAACCTCGTCTTCGTCAGGGACAGCAGCACCGTGACGGACGACGGCGCGTTCCTGTTCAGGATGGGCCTCCCCACGAGGCGCAGGGAAACACCCGTAATCAAGGCGGCCCACCAGGCCAACGGCGTGCCCATCGCGCTGGAGATGAAGGAACCCGACACCTTCGAGGGAGGCGGCTTCGCGTTACTGGAGGGAGGCACCGCGGTGGCCGGCCTCTGCGAAAGGTCCACACAGGGAGCCCTGGACCAGATGGGAGACTACCTCCTCGGCAACGGGCTGGTGGACCTCTTTGTATCCCTTGACATGCTGGAGGGCTGCATACACATCGACGGCGAGTTCGCGGAGCTCCCCGGAAGGGTTGCCATAAGCTACGCGCCGGTGCTCGACAATGTCACCGCCCACTTCAGGACCGATTCCGAAAGCTGGGAAGGCTGCTTCACCGAGTGGCTCAGGGAGACCGGGTGGGACATAATAGAGATCACGGAGCAGGAGTACTGGGGCATGGCGGCAAACTTCCTGACCGTGGACAGCAGCCTCGCCATCCACTACACCGGCAACCCCCGCGTCATGAACGAGGTGAAGGAGCGCGGCATCGACGTCGTCCAGATACCCGGCGACGAGATGAAGAAGGGGATGGGCGGCATCCACTGCATGACCTGCCCAGTCCTCAGAGTCTAATCGAGCCGCCTAGGCTACGTAACTGCAGGACCATAAACATAAATTTCCCTTTTTTTATTATCATCTGGAGATTAAATGATGAATAGGGGTTCTCTCTTCAAGATGAGTTCCATCTTCGGATTAGTCGCATTATTGTGCTTTTTCTCAACGCGACTTTACGACTATAAACTTGAATCATGGAGAACAGGCGGATGGAGTAACAGCCCGGAGGTCTATCCAAATCAGGTTCAGCGTCTAGAATAGAGTACGGAACCACCTAACCAAAAAATCACGTTCTGGTGCAACGCGAATAGAACAATTGACGTCTATATAATGTCGGATGACCAGTATCAATCAGTAAAGTCTACAAACAGCGAACCAACTGAGTATATATATCACTACGCTGGTCAGAACATTAACGTCACTTTTATATCGAGTCTGGAAGGTGGCGTGAGTTATAACTTTGTCATTTTCCCGAGGACCAATCCGGTCTTTATTTATAGTGAGGGAATGGTGACCGAGCACCAGAGTCTGAAAAAGCAACTTGATGTGAATTACCTAGTCTTGGATTTAGTAACTACGGTCATACTTCTCCTTATAGCCATTAATCCGTATCTAGAGTATAGACATAGTTTTTATCTAATAGCATGACCTGGGAATCTAATCTAGTTGTCCAAGTTTACGAGTTTAAAGTCGAGACATTCCTGATCCATCGATCCATAAAACTATTTTTCATCAATCATAATTAATAAATTACGTGAGAAAATGACATTATCTCATGAAAATATCATAATGGATGTATTTGAAAGAATAGAACATAGTAATGATTATTCCCTTAGAATAGAAATCGATAAAATATATTTTGATTTGACTAAAAAATGTACGTTAGGATTATCATATAACCTTCAGGAACTCATAAAAAGGGCGTATAAAGAGGATAGAGACTCGCTCAGAAAGGCGATGATCGCCATAATTCAACACAGTAACTCTTACTTTAAAGAGCAGATAATAAAGTATTCATCATTAAAGGAAGATTATGAGAGTAAAAATGCGATTAATAATGGGCTCGTAGAAAAACTGCAGAAATTATGGTGATTCACCGCCAGACCTTGATGCCTTTCTCGTGGAGGTACTGGGCCGCGAGGTCGGTGATGTCGTGGCCGCTGTAAGGTATCTTCATCGCCCTGACACTGTGCATGATGTCGGTGTACCTGACCTCCATGAGCTGGTCCAGCGTGAACTCGTCCAGGATGGTCTGGGCCACCCTCTCGGCGGCCATGTACTTGGGGCTCAACGTCCGATAGTGGAGCGTAACCACCTTGGCCACCTCCTCGTCGCTGCAGTGGCTCTTGAGGCCCTATATCGTGGGCATGGGCCGCTTCGCTTCATGCGGCGCTGAGGGATATAGGTTCAAAAAAGCATTTGAAGTCAACACCGTAGTATAGCATCCTGTAGAGTAGCTGGATCATCCAGAGATTGTTTGGCGGAGTGACTTTTCTTCCTTTATTGCTTTTTTTATTGTCTTGGACATATGTCCTAATCGACTCCAGTATCTCCTTTGTTATCACATCGTTAATCAGATCGATTCGGTGTCCAGCTTTGCGTATAAGTTCGAACGAATTTTTGTACGGGATCATCGAAATATACCGGAATTCATAATTGGTGTCAACGCCGAGGTCGTTCTTTATAGATGTCTTTAGTTCATCCTTTATCTTGGCGTTCGTCTTTTTTTCAACCATCTCAAGGTCTTTTTTGGGTGATTTCCGAAGGTGTCCGACCTCTATGTGTAGAAGCTTGTGCCCGTTTTTTTCTTTTTTAACGGCGACAATGTCTGCTTCTCCCCTGCCTCTTGGGGTCGATGACTGCAGGGGAACCCCCGTCTTCACATAGTATCCTTCAAGTTCAAGCCATTCGGCGATCAACTGTTCTGAATAGGTTCTAGCGACCATATCTTTTAAATTAAAAAACATGTTAATATAAGACTTACGTAATTTAAACTTCTTTTAAATACTAGGAATCTTTTTCTTAGTATGATTAGAAGAGTGAAATTAGGTATTAATTCATGAAAGAATTTTAATGTTATTTTAATTTGAACGTATGTAGTAGATTTTTACACATTATGGTAAATAAAGGTAAAAACCAGAGTCCTGTCCGGAAGGAGAGCCGGGCAACAATTTATTCAGGTTTCGCCTATTGCCTCTGATCCCTCGATCCTTCCACCCCCATTTTTTATGCGCGTACTGTGAAATTCGTCGAAAAAACGCTATTCAAGAAAACTATCATTAATAGCTTATGGCTTCATTATCCGGTAAGATAATCATAACATAATTGCTGGCGCACGAAGCCCAAGTTTTTTAACTTGTTTTAATTCGGTAGCTTGAGAAGATGAGTTCTATTTCGGCGGCTGGATCAATCCGGCCCTCAGCCTCTATGTGAAGGGTCAGCGCTACATTGTTCTCGCCCACGTGTAGAAAGCTATGATGAAGGGTTAGGCCGTATACCTCGCTGAAGCTGCCTTGGAAGGCATCGATGTAGTGGGTGAAGCCATCGGCCTCTGCCCCGTTCACCATGAGGTCGGCCTTCACAGTGACGTGAAGGTTGGTCAAATTTTCTGCACTGGAAGAGCAAGCGTATTCGCATCGGAATTCTAACACATGGTTCCTCCATGAGGACAGTGGACCAACGTTAAAGGAGAAGAGTTCGGAAACGATGGTCGGCCCCAGCTCAATGTCTATAGTGTGTTGGACGCCGTACTGTGTGGAGCTGGAGCCTAGGACGACTACTACGATGAAAAGCGCCACGGCGACTAGGCAGACCAAGATTAACCGACGGACTAGCTTGGAGTTGATTGTGCTGACCATATAAATTATCATTTTTACTTGTAATTAAAGAGTTTCGGGAAGCTTCAGGAACGTTTCTACCGATATATGCGAACAACTCAAGCTAGAATCTGTTTTTCTGTTAGGTATCCACCTCATCCAATCTTTATGGTTCAATAACTGAGAAATCACTGGGATTTAAGTCCCTCAGAATTGTCCATTTACGCGCGGGCGGGATGCGGTTTAGCGCCGGAAGGGACTTGGACGAGTTAGTAAAAAGCCCGGCAAGAGATCTAGCTTACTACCTGAAGACGGAGCTGTACAGGGCTCACCACCAGAGGCTTAAGACCCAAAAGGCTACATCGGAGAAGCTAGTGTACCTGCACCTCCTGCATTCTCAGCCCCAGACATTCACAGGCATCCGCAGGTCCCTGGACCTAAGCAGCTACACCGTTCACCAGGCCCTAAGGCGGCTCAGGGCCAGCGGCCACGTCATCAAGAACCCTAGTTACCTTTACTGGGTCTCAGAGCCCGAGACGGATGGGTAGGCTTATATGCCAGAGTTTGTGGGGTGCTTTGGTTTCTATAAGTTTAAACTTTGGTTTTCTCGCTTATTATGAGGAAGAATGTCCAAGCCAGATACCGATAGGGTACATGTCCGCTGCGTCCTGGAGGGCGACGTGGCCAGGATGTTCAGGGAGCTTGAGAGCCGCGGCCTGGTGAAGAGCGTCCGGGAGGCCGTCTACCACGGCATCATGGCCTTCTACGATAAGGTGATGGAGAGGGACCTGCTGGAGGCCAGGGCCAAGACCAGCCTCCAGCTGGCCGAAGAACTCTAGGCAGGATGGCTATGAAAACGAGGACGAGGCCCCTGGAGGGCAGCTTCACCGCAAGTTGACGTCTCGGCGGCGGTCGCCAACCAGGCGCTCCTTGACGGCTACCTGAAGCGTTAGACCCTCAACAAGAGCCCCGCAGACCAACTACCAGCGAGTAGAGAGCCTCACCCCGAGCCCGAGGCAGCCCCTCCATCAAGGCGCTGAGCTTGACGTGGAACGGCAAAAGAGGATAATGGAGACCACGAGGACACCCACAACGACGGGCTCCGAACCCTCATGGCCTATATGACCTAGAACTAGGCAGTCATATCGACACATGTCGACCAGAACCGGTGCAGAACAGCTTCAGAACAGAACCAGAGCCAAACCAAAACCAACCCGAAAAAGGCTCTAAAATAAAAAACAAGACCAAAAAACGCCCAAACACGCTAAACCCACCCGAGGGGGGAGGGGGGCCACTGCGGAAAACGCATGGCAGACGCCTCGCAGTCATCCCAACCAAGGCGGAACCGAGACCACGGCCATACTGAAACGTTACCAAGTAACCCAGAGTCATAGAATCTTTTCAAGCTTCACCACAGTCTTGGAATCCCCGACGCCTAGGAGCTGTCCAGCACCTCGGACTCGTCGTCCTCGTCGCCGTAGATGAGGCGCAGGTCCTCGAAGGTGAGCTTGCCGC
>CAZEMD010000078.1:0-8538 GCA_964513225.1 uncultured Candidatus Bathyarchaeia archaeon
CGGAGACGAGGAAGAAGGCCCCCGTGGCCCTGCTTCCCAGCATCAGCCTACGCACGGCCTCCTTGTTCTCCCTGTAGAACGCCATGTTCTCCACGATGAGGCCCGTCGGGTCGTCGTCCTCCCTGGACTCCCTCACCTCCTGGAACCCGTCCAGCATCTCTGCGCTGGATATGAGCCACCTCAGCGCGAAGACGCTGCCGGCGAGCACAGCCGCCACGTTCAAGGCCTTGGGAAACGGTATGGTCTGCTCCCTGAACATGGGTAGCAGGTTGTTCACCAGCGTCTCTATTCCCATGCTCATGGCGATGCCTGCGCCCGCTATGTTAACTATGGTGAGGGCGTGGAAGCTGTTCATCTCCCGCGTCAGCCGGTTCATTGCTTCGTTTTCCATCTATCTACCTCCTTAATACACGTGACACGTATATTAAATATAAGTCAGTATGAAAGAATGTTACATACTATTCTTACATAGTGACTATGATATAGTGAGGCATAATTATGAAGAAATAATGTGAGTGACTCACATTGAATCATGGAGAAGAGAGGCCGCGACCGGGTCTACGCTGCAGGCCTCCAGGCACCGGGTTCTCCCAGTCTCCTCGCGTATGTCAAACTTCAAAAGGGGACACATACCTGTTCAATGGATGACGTTCAAGGCTGTTATCCTCGACTTCGGCGGCACCCTCGCCGACGGCGGCCTGGAGTGGGAGCCCTACCACGAGGCGATACGGATCATCCTCACAGGCCGCGGCTACGGCGTGGAGACCGGGGAAATGAAACGCGCCCTCCGCGGCGCCCTCCAGAGCCTCAACAGGGTACGCGCCCGAGGCAAGGAGAGGACGTTCGAGGAGGTCTACGGCGACTTCCTGGACCGGCTTGGGATACCCGTGGACACCGAGCTCCTAGAGCTTCTCCACGACAACTTCAAGGCGTACTACAGGACAGAGTACTTTCACTGCGTCGAGGACGTCCTCAGGGAGCTGTCCGAGAGGTACAAGGTGGCGCTCCTCAGCAACACCATGAGCGACCAGCCTAGGGAGCTGCTGGAGGAAGGCGGCCTCGACGGGTACTTCGACTTCATCGTCTGCAGCAGGGACACGGGCGTCAGGAAGCCCAACCCCGAGATATTCAGGCTCGTCCTCTCCGAGCTGGGGGTGGAGCCCGGGGAGGCGGTGCACGTGGGGGACAGCGTCGAGGCCGACATGTACGGCGCCCAGGACACCGGAGTGACCGGCGTATGGATACGGTCGCCGGGTCAGCCGCCGTGGAACGGGTACACCATCGAAAGCATCTGCGATCTCCCCCGGCTACTCAAGGCCATCGAGGCTGAGTAAACTTCTTAGCCCATGGACTCGGTGCTATAAGTCGTGTCGCCGATCGGGTGGTTCCTGGGGCTTCCCTTGAAGTACCAGCTTGGCGCAGCGGTTTTCACGTTCACCGTCGGCGCCTACGCGGTGCTGTTCGCCCTGGGGCGGAGGTGGCGCCGCGGGTTCGAGGAGCGGGGCGTAGCCTACTGGAGGGCGCCCAAGGAGGAGAGGATGGAGGAGCTCATCTCCGAGGTTTGGGAGCCCAGGAAGGTCACGTTTCTCTACGGGCTGAGCTACTTCACCAACGGCTTCGTCCGCACGGCTTTCAACCTCTGGGTGCCCGTGTTTCTGTTGGACGAGGTGGGGATAGGCACCATCGAGGCCAGCGCCTTCATGGGGCTCCTCTTCGTGTCCTGGAGCTGGAAGATGTTCGCGGGGCTGGTGGCCGACATGTTCCCGGTCCGTTGGAGGGGGCGGCCATACAAGCGTAAGCCCTGGTTCGTGGTCACGGGCGTCCTCTACCTCGCCGGCATAACGATAATGGCCTTGAGCGACATCGAGTCGGCCTCCGTGTGGACCGTGCTCTTCCCGGCGTGCGTCTCCATAATAACGGCGGGGGCGTTCTACGACATGGCGGCGGACAGCTATGTCATCGACGTCACGCCCCCCGAGTACCACGCCAGGGTGATAGGCGGCGTGAGCACGGCGGGCCAGAGCGTGGGCGCGGCCCTCGCCACCGTGCTGCCGCTGTGGCTGCTGCAGGTGGGCGGCTACAAGCTGGTTTTCTTGCTCGCCGGGGCCACGGGGCTCTCCTCGTTCCTGTTCCTAACGGTGAAGGAGCCCGAGGCGGCGGAGGAGCGGGCGTTCAGCAGGGAGGCTGTGGCGTTCACGTTCACCGAGCTCACCGTCGTCATCGCCGTGCTCATCATGTTCTTCAGGTCGTTCACCATGACCCGCATCACCTCCCCCCTCAACAACATGTTCGCCATAGCGCTGCGGGAGGCGATAAGCGCCGACGTGGCGCTGGTTAGCACCCTGGGCCTCTCTGCGACGGTGGCCGGGCTCGCCGGCTCCCTCATCGGCGGAGGCTTCGCCGACAGGTACGGCCACAAACGGGCGTTCATGATGGCCACCGCCGTTTTCGCGGGCTCGGGGCTCCTCTGGGTCACCCTGAGCCCCGGCTCAGCCTTGGTCTGGACCGTGGCCGTGGTCATGGCGTCAAGCTTCATGGAGAGGTTCTGGACGGGCACCGTGTTCGCGATAATGGCGGACGCGACGCCCCTCGCCATGAGCAGCACCGTCTACCAGATGTACATGAGCTGGAGCTGGATAGGCAACATACCGGCCAGCATACTCATAGGCTACCTCCTGGGGATCGGGCTCAGGACCACGGTGCTTGCGCTCAGCAGCGCCAGCGTGGTGGTGCTCCTGCTGGGTCTCTACGTCAAGCCCTACGAGGCGGGCAAGGCGTCCAAGGTATAGCCCGATCAAAACGATGGCCCCAGTAAAAATTCCTAGTACCCACATCCCTACACAGTATGGGGCCCCTTACCTCGTGGTTTAATACGCATACGAGAAAAAATAGACCCTAACATGAGAATGTTTGATGTATACGATCGATGAAAGCTCCATTGAAGCCATCCGCCATAATGAAACAGATCATGAGCCACCCATCAGGCATCTCGCATCCAGTGAATCCGCGGAAAAACAGGGGGATGGAGCGCTTACTCGACGTTCCATAGGGTCATCAAAAGGTTGTAGGCTCCAGCCAGCGCCGCTACGACGCCCACCAGTATACAGACACCGACGGGATTGACGTACCCAACTATGGCCCCGTGGACCTCGGAGACCCTGTCCGCCAGCGTCAGGCTCCCGCCCACGTAGCCGGCGTACCCGAGCAGCCAGGTCGCCCCCACCACGGCGACGTTCATCAACGCGAAATGGACGAGGGCCAGCCTGTCGCTGTGAAGCCCGCCTTCGTTATGGGACGCCGCGTACTGGTAGAGGACCCCCTGGGCCGTCATCCCCAGGAACCCGGTGACCATGTAGAGGAGGTAGCCGACGGTGAACCAGGTGCCGGCGCCTCCCCCGGCGATTATCCTGGAGAGGTTCAGGGGTATCCCTATACCGTCTAGGAGGAATAGCCCGGACCAGGCGGCTACGCCGACGCCGTGGATCACAGCGGCGACCATGAATCTCCTAGGCCAAGTGTTCTCCATGTCTATCATTCAGTGGTTCTCCCCGGAGCCGCCTTTATTATACGTTTACAGTTTTCGGGGTACCCGTCCGTGAAGTATTGTTGAAAACTGATACATACACAGGGATAAGTACCCATCCGCGGAGGATGAGCCATGGAAGCCCAGCTGGAGACCGTGCCGCAGCGCCAGCCCATGAAGGAGACCTACTGTGGGGCCACCCTGGCCAACATAGACGAGCTCAAGAGGCTGGTGTCCATGGACGTCAAGCTCACCGGCATGCTCCTGGGCGGCGCCGTGTCGGTGGAGCAGTACGACTCGGTATACTCCGGCTACGAGAACAGGTTCATGAACGCCCTGGAGCTCAAGGACATGCACCTGAAGCGTTTCAACGAGGACCTGGGCGAGTACCGGAGGAGGCTCCGGATGGTTCAGGAGGAGAAGGAGCTGCTGGAGGCGAGGAGGGAGATCGGCGACATCCAGGAGGACTCCTACACGCTCAAGAGGAGGGCCGTGGACTGGGACATCGCGAGGCTCCAGGCGGGGGTGGACAGGAACCGGCGGTGCATCGGGGCCATAGAGTCGCTGCCCGGGCAGGTGGACCCGGGGGACGTCTCAGCCATAGAGGCGTATATGGGCGACGGCATGGCCGCGGTGAAGGACGCCGACCTCGACGGGGAGACCAAGAAGGTGCTGAGGGCCAGGATCAAGAGGCTGGCCCAGCTGGCCCAGGTATCCTAAGACTTCATGACGGCTTTTATCGCCCGGGCTATCTTTTCTTTGTCAGGCAGCACGTGGCGCTCCAGCCGCCTGTTGAAGGGTATGGGGACGTTGGGGTTGGCCACCCGGGCCACCGGGGCCTCTAGGCTGTGGAACCCCTTCTCGGCGGCGATGGCGGCGACCTCGGCGGTGAAGCCGCACCTCTCATAGTCCTCGTCCACCACCACCAGCCGCCCGGTCTTGGCCACGCTGCGGAGGATGGCCTCCTCGTCCAGCGGCACCAGGGTCCGGGGGTCGAGTACCTCGACGCTCACGTCGCCCCTGAGGCGGTCAGCGGCCTCTGCTGCCATCCCCACCGTCCTGCCGGTGGCCACCACGGTTGCGTCCACGCCTTCCCGCACCAGGTTGGCGACGCCGAAGGGCACGGTGTACTGTTCCTCGGGGACCTCTGCCTCCGTCGGGTAGAGGAGGGTGTGCTCGAAATAGGCCACGGGGTTGGGGTCCCGTATCGCCGTGACGAGGAGGCCCTTGGCGTCGTAGGGGTTGCTGGGCGCCGCCACTTTTACGCCGGGCATGTGGGCGTAGAGGGCGGTGAGGGTCTCGCTGTGGGTGGCGGCCGCGCCGCCTGCGGCGCCGTACACGCAGCGGAGCACCATGGGGACGTTGACGGCGGCGCCGGTCATGTAGGTGGTCTTGGCCATCTGGTTGAGTATCTGGTCCATGGCGACGAGCCCGAAGTCCACGAGCATGAGCTCCACGACGGGCCTGAGGCCGGCTATGGCGGCGCCGACGCCGGCGCCTATGAACGCGGTCTCGGTGATGGGGGCGTCCCTGACGCGCTCCCTGCCGAACATCTCTTTCAGCCCCTTGGTGGCGGGCCTCCAGCCGCTGGACACGTTCTCGCCGAAGAGGATGACTCGGTGGTCGCGGCGCATCTCGGCTCTGAGCGCCTCGTTGACGGCCTCCGCGTAGGTGATCATCCGGGTCATCTAGGTTTCCTCCGCGTAGACGCCGGTGTATGCGTCGATGAGCTCCGGCTCGGGGCTGCCCACCGCGTAGTCGATGGCCTCCCGGACCCTGGCGGCCTCGGCGTCCCATATCTCGGCGTCCAGCTCCTCTGTCAACACGCCTCCGCCCGTGAGCCTCTCCCTGAGGAGCCTGATGGGGCAGTACCCGCTGTCCATGTCGCCGTCCAGCCTGTATATCTTGAACTCCAGAAGCGACGGGCCGCCGCCTTCCCGGGCTCGTTTGACGGCTTCCCCGGCGGCCGTGTACACGGTTTCCACGTCCCAGCCGACGTGGGTGGAGCCGGGCATGCCGTAGGCGGCGCCTCGGCTGCCCACGTCGTCGATGCTGAGCTGGGGGTAGTCTATCTCGTGGCCCAGCATCCGCTGGACCTCGGGGCTGCTGTTCTCGCAGACGAATACCACGGGGAGCCCCCAGCAGGCGGCCAGGTTGAGGGTCTCCTGGACGCCTCCCTGGTTGCTGGCGCCTTCGCCGTAGTAGCTGACGGCGACGCTGCCGTCGCCTCGGAGCTGGTCTGCGAGGGCGTAGCCGGCGCACATGGGTACGCTGCCGCCGACGACGCCGTTGGCGCCCAGGGCGCCGACGCTCTTGTCGAAGATGTGGTAGGGGCCGCCCTTGCCTCTGTTGGTGCCCGTGGACTTGGCCGTTATCTCAGCCATCATCCTTTTGAGGTCGGCTCCCTTGGCGACGAGGTGGCCCAGGGGCCTGTGGGTGGACCCGATCTGGTCGTCGGAGGTTAGGTGGGCGCTGACGCCGGCTGCTACGGCCTCGCCGCCGGCGCTGAGGCTGACGCGGCCGCACCTGCCCTCCTTCATGAGCTGCTTGACGCCGTTCTCGAAGGATCTGATCCTTACCATGACCCTGTAGAGGTCGAGAAGCCGTTCATCGCTTATGCCTGGACTCATAAGCATAGCGTATGGAGTCGTGGATTTAGGGTTATCTGCAATGAACCCCCAAAGGTTTGAAGACAGTTTGATTGATTTATCTGCATGTTATTTGTTCTTGCTTATTCTTTCTTCTTTACCATGGTTCTTAATCGGTCATAGGCATCAGAGCCTTCAGAGAATGGACAGACCTTGATGCACACAGAGCACCCATAGTACTGAGCAAAGTATTCGAAACAATCTTTTTGAGATATGTGAGTAGTCCGCCCAGTTTCATGAGTCACGGGTTCATCGCGGATTGCTTTTGATGGGCACCGCTGGACACAGATTCCACATATCTTGCAGTAGTCTTCTATCCATCCATGATTATTTGACTCCGCGAAAGGAAGATTCCCGATGTTGGTGTATACAGCTGCCAGCCTCACTCTGGGGCCAAACTCGGGGGTTATCAGGAGACCGTGTTTTCCGACCCAGCCGATTCCAGCTTTCTGAGCAAGGGGAGGAAACAGAACTAATCCGCCGAGAGGATGATCAGCCTGAGCCGCGTAGCCGCGTTTTCTTAGGTATTCAGCCATCTTGTTGGCGGCTATTCCTAGGTCGTCGTATGTCCCAAACACCATGTTCAGAGTCGCTTGGCTCGGGGCCTTGTCAATGGTCTCTTTGCTCATCTCCATCGCCAAGATGATTGCGTTATCAAAGAACACGCCATAGTCTTGGAAGATGAGGTCATGTGGCAGCTTCACATAACCAAGTCGACCTACACCGAGAGAAAGGGCGTATTCCCTCAGTTTTTCCAGGAACTCCACTGATGCTTCGGGTTTTGGATCAGCAGGATTTCTCGGAATCGAATCCACAGAGAGATGTACATTGTTGATGATCGAGAGTAGACGCCTGACCGGGAAGATGTGCCTCATCTCTACATCGTCTCGCTTCTGAAGTAGATTCATCATCTCGAGAGGAATCTCAAACCTTTTCGGGCTTTTAGAAGTTGGCTGCATTATTCCCTGCATCGAATATAGAGATCTTTGTTTCGCAAGTAATCGATTGATCCTCGGCTTACCGAATATCTTGATGAAAGTTGTTGTAAACATGTGCTTGAGACTCATATTCTGTATTTACTCCTCATAAACACCGATTTATACTAGCGCATTAGCTCTCGTGTAACTATAATTAAAGAACACGAGAAGTGAGGGTTAACTGATGAAACGGTTCCGGTCGAAACCGTAAATATGGACAGCTGTCCCTGTGTTCGTGGATGTCTTACTCGTTCCTGGACTACCCCGTCGAGGACTTGTTCACGCTGGCGGCCGCCTTGGCCGGGCTGCTGTTGATAGGGTTCCTCGTAGACTGGCTCAGGAGGAAGACCGGCAGGTACCCGACCCCATAGGTTGGGGCATATCATCCACTCTGTATTGGTCAGTGTAGTGTCTATTCTCGACCATCGACTGAGTTCCATGAGGCTTATACGAGGACGTGGAAGAGTAGGCTCACCAGCAGCGCCAGCGTCAGGGCCGGGTGAAGCGTGGCGCTGTGGAACCTGTAAGTGCCGGCGTCGGGGACGTACCGGAGCAGGGTTCCTGAGCCGGCTATCACCAGCACGAGGCCGAGGTTCGTCAAGCCGTTCCAGTCCCCGGCCAGAGAGTCAAGGTTGTACGCGGCGTGCAGCAAGGTGAAGGCCACGGACGCGAACCCGGCCAGGCAGTGGAGCCTCATGAACCTGCGGGAGAGGGTGGGCGCCAGCCTGTTCACGGCGTAGAGCGACGATGAGGCGAGGACGGCGGCTAAAGCGAGCCAGCCGGACGCCGCGGCGGGGTCCATCCGCTACGCCACTTCCCCGGCTCCCTCGTTGGGGGCGAAGCACTCGTAGCCCCACCGCTTCTCGTCGTCGAGGGCGGTCCTGATCTGGCGCCGGAGGGACTCCACCGTGAAGGGCAGTATGAACCCGAACGCTATGAAAGGGGGCACCGTGTTCCACGCCATGTGGATGAGCGCGGCCACCAGCACGCCGGGCGCCAGGTCGCCGAGGCTCACCTCGCCCTTGACCGCCTTGGCGATGCCCAGGCTCCGGCCCGCCATGGCCGTCCAGGCTATGTGCATGAACGCCGTCATGGACCGCACCAGCACCGCCGGCAGCGCCGGGTAGCTGTTGTTCACTATCATCTCGTAGAGGTACCAGAAGTTCTCCAGGCCCGCGAACCCGGCGCCTGCTGCTGCGCCGTACACCATGCCGTCCAGGTGGTCGTTGAACTCGCCCCCCAGCCTGCTCCGCGCCACCAGGTAGACGCCCAGCGCCTTCAGCGGCTCCTCTATGAAACCGGCTCCGCCCATCCCAGCAGGGGCGCCGTCACCACGGCGTTGAGGACCCCGGCGGCTACGCCTATGAAGGCGCCCCACCCGAAGCAGTAC
>CAZEMD010000079.1:0-7094 GCA_964513225.1 uncultured Candidatus Bathyarchaeia archaeon
TGCTTCGCGTGCACCATACCCTGCAGCAGGGTCTACTCCATAAAAGAAGGCCCCAACAAAGGACTACACGGGGAGGGCCCCGAGTACGAGGCACTGGGAAGCTTCACGAGCCGAATAGGCAACAACGACCTTGAGCTGGCGCTGAAGGCCATCGACCTCTGTAACCAGCTTGGGCTTGACGTGCTCACCGTCGCCGGCTGCGTCGGCTGGGCCATGGAGCTCTACGAGGCCGGGGAGCTCACAGCCGAGGAGACAGGCGGCCTGGAACTCACGTGGGGTAACATGGAGGCCCTCCAGGAGCTCATACGGCTCATAGCGGAGAGGGAGGGCTTCGGGGACGTTCTGGCGGACGGCTCCGTCGAGGCGGCCAAGAGGCTGGGCAGGGGCATGGACAGAACCATACAGGTAAAAGGCATGGACCTCATCATGGCCGACCCCCGGGGCCTCAAAGGCTTCGGCCTCGGCTACGCCGTCGCCAGCAGAGGCGGCGACCACCTGAGGAGCGAGCCCTTCCTGGAGCTCAGCGACGACCCCGAGATAGGGGAGAGGATGTTCGGCGTCCCCGAGTCCACCCTCAGGCTCGCAGACAGGGGAAAGGGGCGCCTCGTAAGCTACTTCGAAGACTGGAACGCGGTCATAGACTCCTTGGAGCCCTGCAAGAACATAATGCAGAACATGATGCTGCTGCCCTTCGAGAGAGCCGCCGAGGCGCTGGAGTTGACGACGGGG
The DNA here is from genome assembly GCA_964513225.1 of uncultured Candidatus Bathyarchaeia archaeon. Lineage (GTDB taxonomy): Archaea > Thermoproteota > Bathyarchaeia > TCS64 > TCS64 > RBG-16-57-9. The sequence goes on from CAZEMD010000079.1 coordinate 730, forward strand.
CTCAGGGTGACGCCTGAGGAGATGAGGGAGGCCGGGGAGAGGATAATCACCCTTGAGAGGATGTACGGGGTGCGTGAGGGCGTGTCGCGGGCCGACGACAGGCTGCCATCCAGGTTCATGGAGTCGCCCCTCAGGGAGGGGGCCAGCAGCGGCACCGTGGTGGACATGGACCTCATGCTCGACGAGTACTACGCCGAGAGAGGATGGGACCCGGAGACTGGGCATCCAACCCCTGAAACGCTGCTGCGGCTGGGGCTCGGTTCCGCCGTGAAGGATCTCCCCTGACAGACCGTCTTCAATATATTTATTAGTCCGGTGGGTGTCCCGGAGATACGGTGACCAATTTGCCCATTTGCGAGATCTGCGGCATGGAGGTGCAGGAAGTCTACGTCTGCATCGAGTGCAAGACAGAGTTCTGCGAAGAGTGCGGCGACGTCAAGGCGAAGCTGTGCTACGACTGCATGGGCTGGGAGGACGCCCCCATTGATGACGAGGCATGGGAGGAAGACCACCTCAACTAGAATAGTTACTGTTATCTAATGATAATGGGTAATATACTGGGGGTTTAGTTGCAGCTTGACGCTTTCAGTATAACCCAGCGCGGAGGACTCGAAGGCGTAGAGATCTACATAACCGTCTTCAAGGCCAAGGACATCGTCGACAGGTACAGGATAGACCGATGGACCATGGACAACCCCGGGGGGTACCAGCGTATGCCCTCGGAGAGCAGGCTCAAGGACCGGCGAGGCAGCCCTCTGCGCTACCTCGTACGCGAGTGGGGGTGCTTCCCAACGTCGATCCTCCTGAACATTAGAGGCGACGTGAGGTACGTCAAGGAGAAGGACATGGGATGGTTCAGCTACGGGATGCTGGACACAGGCGACGAGGGGCTGTGGCTGATAGACGGGCAGCACAGGGTCGAGGCGCTCAAAAGGGCCATCGAGCGCAACCAGGACTTCGAGGACTACCCGGTAATAGCGAGTATCATGAGGCTCCCCGAGAGGTTCGACGAGATGATGCTGTTCTACATAGTCAACAAACGGCAGCGGAGCGTGCCCACGGACCTGGTCTACAGGCACCTCCAGAGGATGCTCTGGGAACGCGGGAAGCAGTGGGTCATGGACTTCGAGGGCAGCAAGGGGGTGAGGATAGGGCTGGCAACGGAGGTGGTGGACATGCTGAACCAGAGCCCAGAGAGTCCCTGGAACGGCAGAGTGCAGATCGTTGGCGAGCGAAGACACGAGAACCACATAGTCTCGGACAGCGTCCTCATTAGATCCATATCCAACCTGCTACGGGAGAACATACTCAAGGGGATGCCTGTGAGCGACATAGCGACGCTGCTCACACACTACTGGAACGCCGTGTACCAGCTGTACCCGGAGTGCTTCACGGAGCCCACCGCATACACGCTACTCGGCTCACCGGGGATACAGGTGATGCACATGGTGTTCCCGCTGATCTACTCCAAGTGCATACAGGAGAACAGGGTGGATGAAACCGTCATGGAGGATCATCTGGAGAAGCTCATGGAGAAGACGCCGAGCCACACCATGCCCGAGCTCCAGGGCCCGGTGGACTCGGAGTTCTGGTCTAAGACCCATGGGCCCCTCATCGCCCTGTCCACTGGCCGGCAGAGCCGTGAGGCGCTTTACGAGGGGCTGGTGGAGAAGATCAGGATCGTAGACGAAGGCTAGGCCCTCTCGATTCTCACCGTGTCTCCGCTCCGCACCTTCTTGAACACCTTCGGGTCTCCCTCTACCTTGCCGAAGACGTTGACGGCGCTGGCGGGTCTTATCTCGTCTCCCCTGCTCGCCGGCGTCCTGCCGAAGAATATGCAGAAAGCGTTTCCCGGCGGCCAGTAAGCCAGATCACCCAAACCGACCACCTCCCTCGGGTTCTCGGGATCAACTTTCACCGGTATCCCGAAGTATATCTCGTCTCCCCAGGTGTTGGCCCTAGCCTCGATGGGCAGCGCCTCCCAGACCGCCTCAGCCGTTTCCGCGTTCTCATCGGTTAGACTCGCCTCCACGGCCCCAGTCGCGTCCGTAACTACTCTGATCCTCATTTATTACCGTGATTTCTTTAAGGTGAACGCTTAAGGTTTTTACCCTAGTCTTGAGTATTGTGTGGGATCGATAACATGAGTCCAAAATGCGGGGTACCGGCCATAGCCCTACTGACTTTGATGTTACTCGCCCAGCCCGTCTCCCAGGTCGGAGCCCTGAGCGGCGCCGTACGCGACCAAGAAGGGGCCCCCATAGCCGGCGCCCAGATCATGCTAATAAGCGAGACCAGGTATCTAAACAAAACCGCGTCGACCCGGGACGGCGTGTTCAACATAGACACCGAGTTCGAGAGCGGTAAACTAATCGTCTTCCACGACGACCCCGACACCCCTGGCGTTGACTACCTCCCGTACATGAGAGAGGTCGTGAACGGGGACTCTGGGCTTGAGGTAGTTCTTCTCCCAGCAAGCTCCATAGTCTTCGAAGGCAGCCTGCTCTACGTCGACACGGAGAACCTCGCCCTCCACTTACAGTACAGGGTGATCGACGCCGACAACGAGACGCTCACGCCTTCAGGCGTCCCGCTGGTGTATGGCTCCCTCTCTAACGGTATGAACGTGATCGAACTTCCTCCCGGTCACCTCGTCGTCCCCCAGGATACGGTCGTGAGGGTGGCGGTCAACAGCACGTTCCTTCTGGGCTCGACCGTGGCCTCCAGAAGCTTCACGACGAGAGAGATCCTGACCGCGCCCAAGGGAGAGACCGAGATCATCGAGATACGGGAGTACAGCATACCCATGAACTTCGGGATCGCCTCCGAAGCCGAGGAGGCTCTGGATGAGAGGCTGGACGAGATGAACGGGTACGGTTTCTACCTAACCAAACAGGAGGGGGCCTACGGCACCGCCTTGAAGCAGGTCTCCGAGGCGAGGATGCTTTTCGAGGAAGGCAACTACACCGAGTGCTTCGACGCCCTGAAGAGGGGCTACATTACCCTGGACCACACGTTGGAGGAGCTTGACGGGATGTACAACGACGCCGGTCTGTCGGTGTACATACTCATAACCTTCCTGGCGGCCGCGTCGCTCGTGACGGGGTACCTGCTGGCCGACGGATTGAAGCGGCTAGCCGTCGACGCCGTGTTATCCGCGGGAAGCCTGGCCATCCTGTACGTGTTCTACCCCGGCTCGAAGATAATACCGTTCAGCGAGTTCGCCGCTGCCAGCGTCGTGGCGGTGCTGGCGCTTTCTCTACTCGGCGTCATATTCCCGAGTTTCTTCAGCGTGGGCTCAGGAGGCAGGGTCCACACCAGAAACCTGATAATACCCATATTCAGCATAGCCAAGCGCAGCCTCCGGCGGCGTAGGCTGAGGTTCATACTCACGATGGTATCCATCACGCTGCTGGTGACGAGCTTCGTCGCGTTGACAAGCTTCTCCGAGGGGTACGGCCTCATAAAGGACACCTACCCGAAGAAGGGCGAGTGGGAGGGCGCCTCCATACGGGAGGGGTCGTGGACCCGCAGCGAGCCGACGTTCATACTCCTCAGTGAGGCGGAGAGGGGCTGGCTGGCATCCAACCCGGAGGTGGAGCGCCTATCGGCGAAAGCCGAGAACGCCCCCCAGCGCAGGCCGTACATCTACATCATGGGGGAGCCGGTGATGGGCGTCGCCGGCGTCGACTCCCATGAAGGCGACATCATCGACTTGGAGGGAATAATCATCCAAGGCGGCCTCCCGGACGCAAACGGCGTACTGGTCCCCAGCGGCATCGCCGAACGGCAAGACCTAGAAATAGGAGACGTCATCACCGTCTCGAGCCTCGAGCTTGAGGTGCAGGGCGTCTTCAGCGAAGAGGCGCTGAACCGCCTCGAGGACCTAGACGGCACCGGCTACGCCCCCGACAAGTGGGTGAACACCAACCCCGAGGGCGAGGTGCCCCACTGGGTGGTAGAGGACTGCGAGGGCTCGGAGGTGGTTATAATGAGCACCGGGACAGCCGTCGAGCTGGCCATGGTGGGCATCCAGAGGATAGCGGCGGTGCTCAGGGGAGGCGTGGACCCCATGGGCTTCGCGGAGAGGCTCGCCCTGGAGAGGGGTTACAGGGCGTACGCCTCCACGGCCGACGCCTACGTCACTTTTAGGCTCGGCAACTACTTCGAGGGCCGCGGCCTCAGCCTCTTAATACCTTGGGCCATCGTGGTCCTGAACGTGGTGATAACCATGCTTAACAGCCTCTACGAGAGGAGGGGCGAGATAGAGATACTCTCCTCGGTGGGCCTGAACCCGGCGCAGGTGTCATCCATATTCGTGGCCGAGGCTTTCATCACGGGCTTCATCGCGGGGGGGCTGGGATACCTCTTAGGGCTGAGCCTCTACAAGGGCATGGCCATACTCAACATCGGCCTCCAGGTTCACCAGAAGGTCTCGGCCGTGTGGAGCGTCGCGAGCGTAGCGCTTGCCATCTCCGCGGTCCTCGCGGGCGCGTACACGGCTCTCCGCAACTCGGTGGTGATAACCCCGAGCCTCATGAGGAGGTGGAAGATAGACAGAGACTCCGGCGGCTTCCAGGAGGCCTACAAGATAATGATCCCTTTGAAGCTTGAGGCCGAGGAGATAGAGCCATACATAGAGTTCATCCACAGGAGGCTGAAGAGGCTGGAGAACCACCCCATCCAGGTGACTTCCTCCATAAAGCTTGTTGGGGCCGGCGAGGGAAAGAGGGTTACCTTCATATACAAGACGGCGCAGGCCGCGACTGGCAACTTCTACACCAGGAACGAGCTCAAGATAACGAGGCTGCCAAGCGGGGAATATGGGGCTACGCTGGAGTCCCTGGGTGACCCCAACTGGGTTCACGTGACGGGCTCCCTCATAAGAAGGTTGACGATGGAGTACAGCACCGGGGGTTAGCCGCGCTCCACCTTCTCGACCACTCCGTCCCTCATCCAGACGATGCGGTCGCTGGCCTTTATCATCTTAAGGTCGTGGGTGGCGGCCACCAGGGTGAGCCCCCTCATCTTGTTGAGGCCGTGAAGGAGGTCTATGATCTCCATGCCAGTGTTCAGGTCGAGGTTGCCCGTGGGCTCGTCCGCCAGTATTATGGCGGGGTCGTTGGCCAGGGCACGGGCTATGGCGACTCGCTGCTGCTGGCCCGCGGACAGCTCAGTGGGGCGGTGGTGCAGCCTCTCGCCCAGCCCCACCTGTTCCAGCAGCTTCTCTGCCTTCTTCAGGCCCTCGTCGTGGGGGGTGCCCGCGAAAACCGTGGGCAGGGAGACGTTCTCCAGCGCCGTGAGCACCTGTATCAGGTTGAAGCTCTGGAAAATGTAACCTATCTTCCTGCACCTGAGCCACGCGAGCTCGTAGGCGTCCAGCTGGCTGATGTCCACGCCGTCGATGAATACGCTGCCTTTCGTGGGCTTGTCCAGGCCCCCCACGAGGTTGAATAGGGTGGTCTTGCCGCTGCCGCTGGGGCCGACGATGGACAGGTACTCGCCGCGCTTTATCTCCAGGTCCACGCCGTCGAGGGCCTTCACGGTCTCGGCGCCCATCTGGTAATATCTCTGCAAGTCTCGTAGCTCTATCACGTTCTCATAGCTCATATCTCAAAGCCTCCACGGGGTTAAGCTGGGAAGCCCTCCACGCCGGGTACAGGGTGGCCACCATGCTGAGGGCCGTGGCCAGGGAGACGGACCCCACGAATATGGACACCAGGCTTAACTTGGGTGCGTAAAGCACGATGTCGAAGCCCGCGGCGAACCCCGTTATGACCACCGCCGAGGCCAAGCCAAGGACGAACCCTATGAGGCCGCCCAGCAGGCCCTGGTAGAAGCTCTCCACCAGGAACAGAAGCACGATGTGCTTGTCGAGGGCGCCGAGGCACTTCATGGTGCCTATCTCCCTGTACCTCTCGTAGACCGCTATAAGCATGGCGTTGGTGATCCCCACGATGGAGACCACGAGGGCCACCGCGACGAGCCAGTACTGGTACGACTCCACAGCGACCTGACCTCCCCCCAGCCTGGCGCTGGTGGAGTAAAGGAGGTCGGAGATCACCATGGTGGTGTAGAAGCTCAGGCCCAAGGCGATGGAGGCTATGTTGATGAGGGACCTGTCGAGCCTCCGCCTAATGTACTCGTGGCCGAGCCTCACCGCGTCCATAAGCGTGAACTGTACACGCATCGGGGCTTCCTCGTTCATCTCATACCCATTGATCGCTCATGGAATAAAAACACTGCAGCTTCAATGAGTTTATTACGGCGTCGGCTAAACCCTAGTTGTATGGATAAGCTGGGCGGACTCTTCGAGATAGTCAGGCCGGTGAACTCCGTGATGCTTGGGCTGGCCATAATCGTCG